>WRKJ01000041.1 GCA_009778135.1 Defluviitaleaceae bacterium | reverse complement strand
CCGCTGAACCAACCGAACCCGTAACAACTGAACCAGCAACCGCTGAACCAACCGAACCCGTAACAACTGAACCAGCAACCGCTGAACCAACCGAACCTGTAACAACTGAACCAGCAACCGCTGAACCAACTGAACCGACAACATTAAGCCCTCCAACCCTTGACGTGATCGTGGAGCCCCTTCAAGAAACCCCTGGTTTTTTCGCTGCCATCGGTGAGCTTATTGGGATCAATTCGTCATCTACAGATGATACAGAGATTGAAATTGGAGATACAGTGCTTTATCAAATCACGGTCAGCAACCCAAATCATCTACCGATTGAAAATTATGTCGTCACATATGAAATAGACTTAGACGCCGTCGCATTTGTTGCAGACAGTTTGAATCTCAACGATGAGCCAGTTGATGCAGCTAACTATTCGTTCAATTCGTCAACGGGCTTATTACGTGTTACGCTCCCAGAACTTCCAGCAAATGCTTCTTATGTCATCAATTTTGAAGCCACTGCACTAAGCGAAGATCCCTTTATCACGCCTATATCTGCAAATTTAACACCAACCTTTGAAGCTAGTCTAGAACCCGTACAAGAAGAACAAGGGTTTTTAGCTACGGTCGGTGAGTTTCTCGGAATCAATCTCTCATCCTCGTCGATTAGTGAAACTAACGTTCAAATTGGAGACACACTTCGTTATCAAATTACGATCGGAAACCCAAATGATGATGCACTCGGAGAACATTTGGTTACAAATGAACTCAATTTATCATTAGTAGCGTTTGTACCGGGCAGCGTAAATGTGAACAGCGGAGCAGATACTTCTTCTACCTACACATTTAACCCAGAAACGGGTATGCTACACATCTACTTTTCAGAATTACCAGCAAATGCTTCTTATGTCATTAACTTTGAAGTGATCGTAAGAGACAATGGAAACATTGATGAAATTTCCCAAATTTCACGTTTGTATGGTTCAATTGATGAAAGTGGAAATCGTCCATTCATTGGTTCATTTAATACGACTGTTTTCGTTGATACAGCAATAACAACTGAACCAACTCATAACACTGAAATCGACAATGCGACTGAACCAACTCATAACACTGAAATCGACAATGCGACTGAGCCAACTCATAACACTGAAATCGACAATGCGACTGAGCCAACTCATAACACTGAAATCGACAATGCAACTGAGCCAACTCATAACACTGAAATCGACAATGCGACTGAGCCAACTCATAGCGCTGAAATCGACAATGCGACTGAGCCAACTCATAACGCTGAAATCGACAATGCGACTGAGCCAACTCATAGCGCTGAAATCGACAATGCGACTGAGCCGACTCATAGCGCTGAAATCGACAATGCGACTGAGCCAACTCATAACACTGAAATCGACAATGCGACTGGGCCAACTCATAACGCTGAAATCGACAATGCGACTGGGCCAACTCATCATGCTGAAATCGACAATGGCTTTGAAATCAATAACAATGCCGTCATCAACAATGACGCTAACAGCAACCATCCTGACCATCCTTTCATGAACGATGCTGGACCTAACACAAGATTTGGTAATGGGCTATTACCACAAACCGGTGCTAGTGCCATTACAGCAGGTATTGCTTTAGCCGGTGCTGGCGCGTCATTTGTTGGCGCAGGATCAGTCCTACTTGCCAAAAAAGAAAACAAATAACCTTTACGGTATTTCTATCAACACATGTTGATCAAACGATCATGATTCGGAGAGTAGTCATTGCGAAAGCAAGTACTACTCTCTTTCTTTAGGGCATATCGATAGTAAGCAAGAAAAAAAGCTAACAATATGTCGTTAGCTCATATAATGGTCTAATTCACGGCGTGTTGGTAATCCTTCATTGTCACTTGGGTGTTGAACTTGAATAGATCCGATGGCATTCCCACGCAAAACTGCTTCATTTAAAGACAAACCTTCAATTAAGCCGCTAATCACCCCAGTTGCAAATCCATCTCCTGCACCAACTGTATCAACAACTGTTTTAACTTTAAATCCAGGGATCATCATGGATTGAGCACCATCACGGGCATAAGCCCCTTCAGGTCCTACTTTCACAACCACTTGTTTTGCACCTAAGTTTTGATAAAAATCAGCAATCTCAACTGGATCACTGCTTCCCATTAAAGCCAAGCCTTCTTCAATACCTGGTAAGACAATGTCTGCAAGTTTTGCCAAGTCATTTAACGTTTCAGTCATGACTTCATGACCCTCCCACAAGGTGGGACGAAGATTGGGATCAAAGCTAACAGTAATCCCAGCTTTTTTTGCTCGCGCCATTAAACGTTGCGTGGCTGCTCGACACGCTAAAGAAAGTGCAGGTAAAATACCTGTCAGATGCACCAGATCAAAATCCGTCAAGTCGATCTGATCCATTTGTTCAGGGGTCATTTTAGAAGCTGCTGACCCTTTGCGATAATAAGCAGTGGGGGGATCACCAGCCAATACTTTACCTTTTAACATTAAACCTGTCTTAAATAGATCATCAAATGTGATAAAATCCGTCCGAATGCCTTCATTTTCTAAGGTTGTTTTCGCATAGATACCAAATGGATCTCTTCCTAAGCGCGTGACATATGTTGCTTCATGTCCAAGGCGTGTCAGTCCAATACAGACATTCACCTCAGCACCTGCAAGCTTTCTTGTAAAACTGTCTACTTCTTCTAATGGTCCCACCGTATTGGCCATTAACAATGCCATCGGTTCTCCGATTAATAATACTTTTGCCATAACGATAACACCTTCTTAACTCTACTTTTATACATGGCGTGCAGCTTTTACATTGGCAACAAATTGCTTTGCAAGTTCAGTGACACCGTTATAATCGCCCACTTTAGCAGGTCCTGTTAAATCACTTCCTGCGCCAACTGCGATACAACCAGCTTGAATCCACTGATGGGCATTATCAATGTTAACACCACCTGTTGGCATGATGTTAATTTGTGGCAATGGTCCTTTAACCGCTTTAACAAAGTCTGGTCCAAATGCGCTTCCTGGGAATAATTTAATAATGTCACAACCTGCTTCCATCGCATGAATCATTTCTGTAATGGTCATACATCCCGGCATATAAGGGATTTGATATCTGTTACATAGTTTTGCGGTCTTTGGATCAAATCCTGGCGAGATAATATAATTGGCACCTGCTAAAATGGCAATCCGTGCTGTCTCGCTATCAAGCACTGTCCCCGCTCCAATTAACATGGCATCACCAAACTGCTCAGCCAAAGCCCGAATTACACGATCAGCACCAGGTACAGTAAAAGTTAATTCAATCCCTTTCACACCACCTGCTAAACAAGCTTCTGAGATCTTAATGGCTTGTGCTTCATTTTCAGCACGAATGACTGCCACAACACCTGTATCCGTTAATTGCTTTAAAATTTCAAATTTTTTCATTTCATTTACACTTCCTTATATGATATGTTTTAAAAAGTCATGAGATCCTTCTAGTTGCTTAATTCGTATTCTGTGAATAAAACATCAAGCTTATGCTTAGGGTCAATGTGCTGTTCCATAAAACTTTGACGACACTTTAACTTGAATGTCATGCGTACGCTTGTTAATTTTTCAATTGTGAAACCAACACATCAATTTCAGATCTCAAAGTTGCAATGCGATGGGTCGTTTCCACAAGTTCTCGTTCTACATCCTCAATAATAATCGGCTCACGCGTATCCTTTTTCTCCACATAAGTTGATACTGACAAATTATAATCATTGGCGATAATTTCATCCTTTTCAACAATGCGTACCAGGTGTTCTACACTTTCTCTTTGCTGAAAAGCTTGCATAATATGAGCAATGTTTTCGTCCGATAAGAAATTGTTATTTGTTCCAGATTGAAACTCGGCACTGGCATCAATAAATAAGGTGGTCGCATCTTTTTTATTCTTTGCTAAAATTAAAATCGTCGTGGCAATGGTGGTACCAAAAAACAACTTATCTGGCAAGCTAATCAGACATTCGACAAAATTTTGATCCACTAAATATTGACGAATTGTTTTTTCCGCACCACTGCGATAGAAAATGCCTGGAAAGCAAACAATGGCTGCACGTCCATTACTTTTTAAATAGCTAAGGGCATGCATAATAAAAGCATAGTCAGCTTTGGAGCGGGGGGCTAATTTGCCAGCTGGCGCAAATCTTTTGTCGTTAATAAGTGTTGGATCTTCATCACCTATCCATTTGATTGAATAAGGTGGATTTGAAACAATGGCTTCAAACGGTTTCTCGTCTTCATGCATCGGTGATAGCAATGTATCTCCACGCCTAATATTGAATTTCGCATAAGACACATTATGCAGGAACATATTCATACGGGCTAAATTGAAGTTGGTCATGTTGATTTCTTGACCAAAGTACCCTTCTTTGACGGCATCTACACCGTATTGTTTTTGAATTTCAAGCAATAGCGAGCCACTCCCACAAGTCGGATCATACACTTTATTAATTTGTGTCTTTCCTGACATGACCAACTGTGCTAGTAATTTTGAAACTGTTTGGGGTGTGAAAAATTCACCACCACTCTTCCCTGCATTACTAGCGTACTTAGAAATCAAATATTCGTAAGCATAACCAAAAGCATCAAATTCATTTGTTTGAAAATCAGCAAAATTAATGGCATTGATGCCTTGTAGAATTTTAAGCAAACGTCTACTTTTCTCTGTAGCTGTCTCACCTAGTCGGTTCGATGTTGGATCCATATCCGCAAATAGTCCTCTAATCGCTTCTTCCGAATCTGTACCAATTGCACTCATTTCAATGGACGTAAAAATATCCTTTAATGTAACATTCAATTCATCATTAGCGTTTGCCAAAACATTTTCAAAAAGCTGACTCGGCAGAATAAAAAAGCCTTTTTCTACTACTGCACCAGGTTTAAAATCAACACTAGCTTCATCGTCACTAAGGACTGCATAATTAAAATCCAAATCTCCAGCTTCATGCTCTCCTACATTAAAATAATCACGCATATTTTCGGAAATAAAGCGATAAAACAATGTCCCAAGGATAAATTGCTTAAAATCCCAACCATCAACAGCACCACGAACATCATCCGCAATCGCCCAAATTCTCCGGCCTAACTCCTGCTGATTCGCACTATTTTTTTGTTCTGTCACCACGCTCATCGACACTCCTTAAATCCCATAAAATTCATAAGCTAACGCCTGAATCTTTTCTAAAACTGTTTGTTTTTTCGCTTCTCGTGCACCACCGCGCCTTGAAAGTGGTGGTAAAACGCCATCTAATTCAATGCCATTCGCTGATGCATGACCATTTTTAATTGCATCTTCGATAAAACTTTGCGCTTGGGCTTTTAAATTTTCTTCTTCGATCAATGCTAACACACGTTGCATTTTAATTTCTGTTGCATAATCATAAAAAGCAGCAATAACATCCACAGCTTCAGTAAATGCTTCAATGTTAGTTTGTGCAATAAATTGTAAAACTAACGCTTCTTTTGCCCGCTCCCCTAAACTGGCACGAATAATCCGCTTAATATCAATGGCAATTTCATCTTTTGTTTTATTTTCCTTTGTCTTCTGAAAAATCAGCGCTAAAATATAATCTAAATCAATCGACAATGACTCCAATAGGTCGACTTGAAATTCTAAGTCCATAAAATCGGTGTTCCCATAACGTAGTGCTTCTTTTTCACGGTTCACTTGTTCCCTAATATCATGATAGACACTTGTCATGTCTTGAATCATCCCTTCGTTAATTAACGGAGATTCTGTTTTAAGTATTTGGAATTCTTCAAAATTTTTAAGGGAAGTCTCAATTTTTAAAAATTGACCAAATAGTTTAACAAATGCAATTTTCTCTTTTTCTGAATGAATATTCATGGGATCAGGAAACTGTTCACCTAACGCTTGGCAAATCTCTTTATAGCCCGTTACTTGCTCTTTCGTCAAAGGGTCTGTAAAGCCATTTAAATAATCATCATAACTTTGCTCTAAGACGATTTCAGCGTTGGCTTCATCGGCAAAAGTGCGAATTGCGATTTCAGTTGCAGCTTGCAAGTCACGATAGCATACAATATTCCCGAAAGTCTTTAACTGATTCAAAATTCTGTTCGTTCGGGAAAATGCTTGAATTAATCCGTGATAGCGTAAATTTTTATCAACAAATAACGTGTTTAGCGTCGGTGCATCAAAGCCCGTTAAAAACATCCCAACGACAATAAGTAAATCCACTTCTTTTTCAACCACGCGTTGCGATAAATCACGATAATAATTTTGAAATCCGACGCCTTCTAAACTAAAATTTTGTCCGAAAGTCTTATTATAGTCATTAATTGCTCCAGCTAAAAATGCTTTATCTGCTTGCTCTAATGCGCTTGGATTAAAATCTTCATCCCGCAATTCTCCATTAGCTGATACTTGGTCATTTTCAGAAAAACTATAAATAAGTGCTACTTTTAAACGTTCTTCTTCTGCTAATTTTTCTTGTTGTACCTTAAAACTTTCGTAGTATAGTTTCGCAGCTTTAATACTATCAACAGCGAACATGGCATTAAATCCTGTATATCTTGTCTTTTTGTGCGTGTATGTTTCAAGGCGATGTGTTTTAATGTGATAAACTTTTAGAATATCTGCTGTTATTTTATCAATCCGTTCTTGATGTAGGAGCAACTCACTCATTCTTGGTGCTAATTTTCTTGGATCATCTTCTTTTCCACTTTCTATTTCTGTTACTTTAAAAGTAGGCACTGTCGTTTTGTAATCAACACGAAATTTAAGTACTTTTTTATCCTGAATCGCATGTCTGATAATATATTTATGCAAGCAATCACCAAAAACGCTACTAGTCGTTAAACTGTTATATGCATTTTCCTCAACAATTGGTGTTCCTGTAAAACCAAACTGGAAATAATTCTTGAAGTTTCCAGTAATTCGCTTTTGTGCATCCCCAAACTGTGATCGATGACATTCGTCAAAAATCAGGACGCAATTTTTCTGATATACCTCATGAGTCGGATTTTGACGAATAAATTGGTTTAATTTCTGAATGGTCGTTACAATAATTCTTCTATCATCTTTTTCTAAATTACGTTGCAACGCTAATGTATCCGAACTACCGCTCACACTATCTCGTTGATAAGCTTTATACTCTCTTAACGTTTGATAATCTAAATCTTTACGGTCAACAATAAACAAAACTTTATCAATGAAGGATAACTTCCCGACAAGCTGTGCTACTTTAAAACTGGTCAACGTTTTACCACTTCCAGTTGTATGCCAGATATACCCACCAGCTTTTCGGCTACCTATTTTTTTATTTAGATAAACACAATTAATTTTTTCTAAAATAGCTTCCGTTGCTGCAATTTGATAAGGACGCATGACCATTAATTCCTGTTTACTATTAAAAACACAATATCTCGTGATTAATTTTAAAAAGGCACGGTTATCAAAAAAAGTGTCGGCAAAATCTTCTAAGTCATTAATGGCATCATTTGCACGATCTGCCCACTCAGCAGTAAACACAAAGTTATTTTTAGTTCGAGCAGTCGTATTTGCAAAGTAGCGTGTTTGCGTTCCATTAGAAATAACAAAAATTTGCACATACTTAAACAGTGAATCTTCATGATTAAAACTTTGCTCACCATAACGCTGAATTTGATTAAATGCCTCCTCAAGGGAAGCGCCGCGCTTTTTGAGTTCTACATGCACAAGGGGCAGGCCATTAACTAAAATCGTGACATCATAACGATTGGGCCCTTGCTTGATTTGATTGGTCATTTGCAGTTTATTCTTAAAGACGTCTTGCTTATCAATTATTTTAATGTTTCTTAGGATGCCGCCATCAAAAATGAAATCACAAATCGGATCTTGTTGAATTTTTCTAGTCGCCTCTATTTTTGTGTCATTTGGTTCATTTAAGTAAGTTTTCAAAAACCGTTCCCATTCATCATCTGTAAAAACAACATCATTTAACCGCTCAATTTGCAACTTTAAATTAGCATTAAAATCGCCACGAAACAGCTCATATCCACGATTTTTTAAATCCTGAATAAATTGCGCCTCTAGCTGTGCTTCCGTTTGATAGTTGTCACGAACTCGCATTTTTTTCTCATATCGAGCAAGAATAATGCCATCGTTCATTTCAGCAATGGTTTGGTCTTCCATATAGGCCATGTTAATCACTCACTTTCATTTGAAATGTTGTTTTAAAATCTTTAAACAAGTTTTCGAATAAATCTTGTTCATAAGATTGAAGCGCTCGTGGCTCAAGTGCTGAATGTAGATTATGAGTATATAAATTAATGCGTCGCTCATGACTCTTTCTCAACTCGTCGGTGATATTTGGATACATCATTGCAATGCAATCTTGCCATCTTTCATAACCAAGATAAGTTGCTGTTTTCTCTAACAAATTCCGAAGTAAAGCAAAGTGATATCGCTCTATTTTTTCGTTATCTATAGCATTTTGAATGGTTTGTGCGACTGTTAAATGATACCCAAATGGTGAATCACTTTGGAGTACCAATTCATATTGATTGATATTTGAGCGTTTTAATAAATAACAGTGTTGCTTTTTACGAAATTCATTATATAAAACATTATAAAACAATGGATGATGAGTTGAAATAATAAACCGCAAAGCAGTTTTAGTGCTACTACTATACTCAGACCGATTTAATAAATCAATCAAATCAACAGCAACATCAATGACGTGATTATCATCAAGGGAAGAAATGGGGTCATCAATGAAAATATATTGCATCTGATTAAACAAGTCTGTACTTCGATCAGTGATTTCTGCGATATTTCGTTCTTCAATAATCGTCTCAATCAATGTATAAAAAATCGACCAAATAAAGATGCTTTCTTCACCTTTGGAAATCTTGATATTTGAGGTAACCTCATCACCAGTTACCAGATTAAAGCGAACTTCTCCAGCATTCAAATCAAAAACAGGTTCAATTTTTGCCAATGTATCTTCTTGCGTGTTACTGATATATTTTCTAAAACGACTGGCTATTTCCAATTCTTTCCCTTGATTTTGAACCAAATCAATGAATACACTGTCCGTATTAATAATCAATTTTCGTTCTTCATTTTCCCAAGTAAATAAATCTTCGGTAAACGCATTGAAGTATAGTATTTTCAAAGGACGTTGCTCGCCTACTTCCATATCCGCTTGCAAGGCTCGTGCTTCCATATTGACAAGCTCTTTAAACTTAACAGATAAACGTGTTTTTCCTGTTGCATTAAAAGCGTACATTAGCGTAATCTTATTGTCCTTACCCTGTAACTCTTTTGCAATGTCATCTAATGTTTTCATTGATCTTTCAGACATATCATCACCACCTTTTGTAGAATATATGATATCTATGATTATACCATTAATCTTGGCTAAATCCAAGTAATAATTCTCGATAATACTCATATTGCTTTTGACGAAGTTTGATCTCTTTTGGTAAACCTTCGCTAACGGAGTGAATGAGGGTGTCAAACTTGTCAAGAATGGTGACGATTCGGGCTTGCTCGGAGAGTGGTGGGATGGGGATTTTAAGTGTAGCTAAATTTTTGGGATACAATTCAATTACTTTTGTTCCAAGACATTTTTTCATTTTTGCTTTTTGAAACTCATTTGTTTTCATGTAGTATGCTAGAAATTTAGAATTTAACACATCACTGAAATATACACAAGAATGACCTCCTATAGCAACTTCAAAATCCCCCGACCAAACTAGACTTTTACCAACATCTTCAATATTCTCGCTTGTAGTCGCAATAATCAAATCATTCATTTTAGCTTTTTTCAACTTCTTCGCTAATTCATCAGAAACAAAAGTAAATGTTTCAGTTGCTTCTAATCCATACTTCGTGTAAATCTGACCATAATGAATCGCTGGAAATCCTTCTGCTACAAAATCTTTCTTCTGCATCCCATTCCCGCGGATAAACTCTCCTACCTCCCCTAATGTCTTCTTCTCAAATCCTACTTTAACAAGCTCATCTTCTGAAAATAGCTTATCACGATAATAATTGTATTGCTGTTTACGTAGGGTCAATTCTGCGGTCAATTCTGTAACATATTTTGTCATTTTGTCAAGGAATTCAACGATTTTTTCTTGAATTTCTAGTGGGGGAATTGGAAAATCTGCTTTCTTTAAAACACTCATTTGAACACTCGGCATACTTGATTGATTGAGATTGTTTTTTGCAATTTCATCAAATACATAAAAATAATAGTAGACAAATTTATTATTTAACAATTCAATAAACTCATCTTTAATAGTAAAATTTGTGAATTGTTGATTACATAAATAGTCAACGGTAATCAATGCATGTTCTCCAATTGTTGCAGTGGTTGCCATAATTAATGAATTAGCAGAGAATAACTTTCCTTTAACACCCGAATGATGTACTTTTTGAATTGCACTACTAAGCACACTACCATTAGTACGTAAGTCTTCCATCCGAAACCAAGGAACATCTCCATCTTTCCAGTAATCCTTATTTGCCTTGCTAGGTGTATATCCATTTCGCAAAATGAAAACTTCCTCCAACTTTTTCCACTCAACAGGTGAATTTTTAATCAACTCTAATAAATTATCACTCACTGTTTCCATCCTCAATTCCACCAATAATCGATGGACTTTCTTCAGGCAATTTCTTCGTCTCATCAAGAGCTGTTAAATAAAATTGCATTTTACCTACATATTCTCGTTTGAACTCCCCAATTTTCAAATCAATGACAATAAAGCACCTTAGCCGTCGATGATGTAAAATTCACGTTGCAGTTTATCTTTACATTTTTGCATAATAATGATATTTTTGCTCCAGCTAATTTCTGAAACCATTGGTTTCAGTTTTTCATCTGCTGAATATTCAACATAAAATTGACGCATGAACCACAAATTTCTAGCTGTAAATCCTTTAACACCAGGAAATTCTTTTTGAAGTTCTTTTGCTAAAATTTCAACAACGGATTTTCCCCAACCTTGCTCAGTTTGTTGCGCTTCAATTTCTTTGCCAATTTCCCAATAAAGCTGTATGAGTTCTGTATTTACTTTTTTTAATGCCTCATATTGGCGTTGATAGATGAGCTCTTTTATCTCCTTTACAAGGGAGTGGTACTGCACTGATTTATTCTCCATCATGAACCTGACTCCTTCATCAATTTTCTAATACATCTCAGAAATTCCCTTTAAACGAGCAAAGATTTAAGCATTCTAACACTTGCCATTTCATCACATTGTATCAAATATGATGATAAATTGCTAGTCTTAATACGCTTACCGAAATGAAATTTGATGGTTTTTACATCATTTAACAACACATATCACAGCAATTATCAAACTTAATAAACTTACTGCCACATTGCTAAATACCATCACAAACCCCGCTGCTTCTGCTTCCATCTTAGTCAAGTTCTGTCAATACCAAAGAACTGGAATTCGGAATAAGAAAATCCGACAAAAATTTAACAGTACGGTTAATTTCCTATAACCCAACCCTAGCAGTAAAGCCATCACCGCTGTATAAACACCTAAAGCCAAAATGCTCCAAACATCTAACAGATGGATGCGATGATGACTATATTCACTATTATAATCATGACAGAATTAAAGTAAAATTAAATGGACTGAGTCCTGCTATGTACAGAACACAATCCATCAATTAATATACTTTCTCCCAACTTTTGGGGTCAGTACAGATCACAGTGGCTCTTGATTAAAAAACGATTGCGTAAGCCTGATCAGTGTTTTATCTGGCTAACCAGCCTCCATCAACAGCAAGGGTATAGCCATTAATGTAGTCTGATGCTTGAGAAGCGAGGAAAACTGCTGCACCTGCTAAATCTTCAGGATCTCCCCAACGGTTTGCTGGAATTCGACCTAAAATTTCAGTATTACGAGATGCATCTGCACGCAGTTGTGCGGTGTTATCTGTTGCCATATAACCTGGTGCAATGGCGTTAATGTTAATGCCATGCTTCGCCCATTCATTTGCCATTGACATCGTAATCCCTTTGACCCCTGATTTAGACGCTGTATAAGAAGGAACACGAATGCCACCTTGGAAAGAAAGCATGGATGCAATATTAATAATTTTCCCGCCTGTTTCCTGCTTTAAAAATTGGTTGGCAACAGCTTGAGAAAAGAAAAAGACTGTCTTCACATTCACATTCATGACATCATCCCAATCTTGTTCTGAGAAGTTAACCGCATCTTCTCGGCGAATAATGCCGGCATTGTTGATTAAAATATCCACATGACCAAAAGTTTCAACAGCCTGATCAATGATGCCTTGAATAGGCGCCGTTGACATTAAATTCGCTTGCAGGTACAACCCTTTACGCCCACGTTTTTCAATGGCTGTGACAATGCCACTATCCGATTCAGAACTGCCTACAACGACGACATGTGCACCTGCTTCAGCAAGTCCAAGCGTCATGCCACGTCCAAGGCCTGTGGCACCTCCTGTGACAATGGCCACTTTCTCATCTAATTTGAAACGATCTAAAACCATCCTCATCTCTCCTCTTATTTCAAGTCGTTCATCGCCACATGATCCATGTCATCAAATGTCATATTTTCGCCACACATGCCCCAAATAAAGGTATAGTTACTTGTCCCAACGCCTGAATGAATGGACCAACTCGGTGAAATAACGGCTTGTTCATTGGA
>WRKJ01000040.1 GCA_009778135.1 Defluviitaleaceae bacterium | reverse complement strand
GCTTTCATTTTAATGGGCAAGCCGTACAAATTAATAAAGCCTTGTGCATCACTTTGGTCATACACATCATCTTCATTAAAACTAGCAAAGGCTTCGCTGTATAATGAATACGGTGATGTGACACCTGCATTGATGATATTGCCTTTATAGAGCTTCAGTTTAACCGTCCCTGTTACTGTTTCTTGTGTCTTGTTCACAAACGCATCAAAGGCTTCACGTAATGGCGTGTACCATTTACCATTGTATACAATTTCAGCATATTTAAGCGCCAAATGTTCTTTTTCATGCATCGTTTCTTTGTCTAAACAAATGGATTCAAGGACAGTGTGCGCATGATAAAGGACAGTTCCACCAGGGGTTTCATATACACCACGTGATTTCATCCCAACCAAACGGTTTTCAACCACATCAAAAATACCAACGCCATGTTTCCCCGCAATTTGATTTAACGTTTTAATCAAAGTAACCCCGTCTAGTTGCTCACCATTTAATGCGACGGGTATCCCAGCTTCAAAGTCGAGCGTCACATATTCTGCAACGTCTGGTGCTTGTTCTGGACTGACACCCATTTCCAAGAATCCTTCTTTGTTGTATGATGGCTCATTATTCGGATCTTCCAAATCCATTCCTTCATGGGACAAATGCCATAAATTCATGTCTTTTGAATAATTGGTTTCTCGCGTTATCTTTAACTTAATGTCATGCTTTTCAGCATAATCAATGGCATCATCACGACTGGCAATGTTCCATTCTCGCCACGGTGCAATCACTTTCATTCCAGGTGCTAACGCTTGGATGGTTAACTCAAAGCGTACTTGATCATTCCCTTTTCCTGTACAACCGTGACAAATGGCATCTGCCCCTTCTTTCAAAGCAATATCGACCAATCTTTTCGCAACTGATGGACGAGCAATCGCTGTTCCAAGCAAATAGCCTTCATACTTAGCACCCGCTTTTAACATGGGGAAAATAAAGTCATTAACCAGTTCTTCTTGCAAATTTTCTACGTATAATTTGTTGACACCTGCGATTTTGGCACGTTCTTCGATGCCTTCAAGCTCTGCATCCTGACCTAAATGACCTGATACTGCGATGACTTCAAGATGCTCGCCATAGTTCTCTTTTAACCAAGTCGTAATAATTGATGTATCCAACCCACCTGAATAAGCCAATACAATTTTTTTAATCTCTTTGTTTATTTCCATATTAAACACTCCAATTTCCAGAAAATTTTTGACTTTTATTATTTCATCAGCAATGCCATGACAGCCTTTCACGCTGCGGGGAAAGTTTCCAACTTTCCAACCACCCGTACTGGTTCGACTATGTCCTGACAAGTCAGGAAGTCTCACTGGCGTGTGCATCCCATGCACTTCAAGCTGTCATTGCATCAGCAATGCCATGACAGCTTTTTGTGCATGGAGTCGGTTTTCGGCTTCTTCGTAAATGGCATGTGCATGCTGGTTAAACACGTCTTCTGTAATTTCTTCCCCTTTATGAGCTGGCAAACAATGTTGCACAATGGCATGATCCTTTGCCAAATTCATCAATTCGCGATTAAGTTGATAAGGTGCGAAAACTTCCAAACGCTTTTTTGTTTCTGCTTCTTGTCCCATACTGGTCCATACGTCAGTTACAACGACATCTGCACCTGCCACAGCTTCTTTTGGATCATGGGTCAATAAAACGTTGCTACCTAATCGGTCTAAAAGCGCCGCATTGGGTTCATACCCAACCGGTGTCGCAACACGCATCTTCATTTCCATGGTCGTTGCGCCGACCATTAAAGATTGACATACATTATTCCCATCGCCAACCCACGCAATGATTTTTCCTTCAAGTACGGTTAAATACTCACGCATGGTCATCAAGTCTGCTAAAATTTGACATGGATGACTTGAATCGGTCAGCCCATTAATAATCGGAATATCCGCGTGTAAGGCTAATTCCTCAACGTCACATTGATCAAAGGTTCGAATCATAATACCATCTACATAACGCGATAACACCTTCGCCGTATCTTCAATGCTTTCACTGCTCCCCAGTTGAATATCACTTTTTGATAAGAATAAGGCATGCCCACCTAACTGGTTGATGCCTACTTCAAAAGAGACCCTTGTACGTGTGGACGGCTTAGCGAAGATCATCGCCAATTGCTTACCTTTTAACACTTCGTGGGCAATGCCATTTTTTTGCTCATACTTCATTTGATCAGCTAAGTTTAAAATTTTGATAATAGCTGCTTTTGTTAATTGTTCCATTGATAATAAATGTTTCACTTCACGACACCTTCTTTTAAAATAGTTACCACATGTTTCACTTCGGTTGAGTTCACGATGCCGATTTTTGCTTTTCCATAATGATGAGCTTCCCTAATTTCCCTTGCACAAAGCCGGGTTTTTTCTTGAACCCTGCTTTTTCATAGGCTTTTTGTGCGGAAATGTTTTGCTCATTCACACCAAGGATCAAACTCGTAATGGTGTCACTGATCTCTTCATGAATGAATTCAAACACGTGCTCAAAACATTTGACACCATAACCATTGCCACGATGACGCTCATCAATGGACATCCCCCTCACGAGGGCATATTCTTCTCCGATGTAACCATAGGTCTGGGGACCTGCTCCTAAATGTAAACCGAAAAAGCCAATTAACTTCCCATCCTCATCACTGATGGCAACGGCAAATCTATCCGAATCAAACATGGCATGTTTCACGATGTTCTGCGGTGTTCCCGTGTACGGTGTTTTGCCGAGGACATAGGTCTCTATCTGAATCGAAAACAACTCATCTGAATACAATTGCAACGTCATGGCGCAAGCCTCCCTTCACAAACTTGTTGAACGATTTCAAGTCCAGCTGTCAGTTCAGCTTCAGTGATGGTTAAAGGTGGTAACAGTCGTAACGTATCAGTTCCCGCACTTAAAACAACTAAGCCTGCTTCAAGTAAACTTTCTACAACTTCTCGTACTGGACCTACTGTTTCATTAACAGTGGCACCCATCATTAAACCGATCCCTCGAACATGAGATAACCCGTTGATTTTCTCAAAAGCTTCAACGATTTGCTTTGATTTTGACGCAACTGTCGGTAATGCTTCTTCTACGACTTGAAGCACCGCTAACGCGCCTGCGCACGCAATCGGGTTGCCACCAAAAGTCGTGCCATGATCTCCGATACCCAAAACAGCTTGACATTTTTGAGAAACGATAAAGCCGCCGAGTGGCAAGCCACCGCCAATGCCTTTTGCAAAGCTCACAGCATCCGGCTTTACATCGAAATGTTGAAACGCAAACCATTTACCTGTGCGACCTATTCCTGTTTGGACTTCATCAAACAAAAGCAACCAGTCGTTTTCTTCACATAATTTGGCAACGGCGCGAACATAAGCTTCGTCTAATGGCAACACTCCACCTTCTCCTTGAACTGGCTCTAGTAACACAGCACAAGTAGATGCATGATCAAGTGCGTTAATCGCAGTAATGTCATTGGCCGGCACATGAACAAAACCTTCTGTAAAAGGGTCGAAATACTGATGTAAGCTATCTTGGCCTGTTGCTGCTAATGTGGTAATCGTACGACCGTGAAAACTTTGCGTCAGCGTGATGATCGTATGACGTCCTTTACCGTATTTATCTTGGGAATACTTACGAGCCATTTTAATCATGCCTTCATTAGATTCCGCACCAGAATTAGCAAAAAACACACCTGCTAAACCAGAAATATCAACCAACTTTTTCGCAAGCAACTCAGCAGGTTCTGTCTGATATAAATTCGAGACATGAGCCAGTTTTGCCGCTTGCTCAGTCACCGCTTCGACCCATACAGGATGCGCATGACCAATGGCATTAACCCCAATTCCTGAAGCAAAGTCGAGATAAGCTTTTCCTTCATCGTCGTATAACTGATTCCCGTCCCCTTTGACGAATGTAACAGGAAATCTCTTATAAACATTTAATAGCATCACATAACCCTCCTACATTTTTATTGTTAACCCATCAAACCTAAAGTCGTTAATATCCACGTAAACAGCACGATGAGTGGTAATCCAATGATGGTTCTTATGAAAAATAAAGCCACTAATTGACCTAATCCCAATGGGATTTTTGACTTTAAAATCAAAACACCTGTTTCTGCCAGGTAAATAATTTGAACAATGGACAGTGCGCCTAAAATAAAGCGGGTATTAAAATAGGTTTCACTGCCTAAAAAGATGGCTGGTAAAAACATGTCGACCAAACCAATGACGGTAATCGCTGCATAGTCAGCACCACCTGGCACGCGTAAAACTTGTAAAAACCAGCCCATTGGCCATGAAACCCACGTCAAAATAGGTGTAGCCGCATTGATAAACAAAGCAAGGGTTCCCCATGCAATAATCACTGGGAACAAATCTAAAAACGACGTCAACCAGGCATGTAAACCACCTGAAACCACATCAGTGACCGTCGTTTGTGAGGCGCGTTCACTCCCCGCAGCAACAGCTTTGTAAAAGCGAGACTCGCCAGCTTCCACTTCTTCATCAATTTGCTTCTCAACCCCTTCAACATAAGTATCAGGCATGCTTCTAAAGGGCCACATTCTAGGCATGATCACCCCTAAAATAAGACAAACCAATGAAATGACCAAATACCAGAGCGGGAAATGACCACCTAAGCCAATTTCATTGGCCACAACAAGAGAAAAAGGGACTGAAACAAGGGCAAAATTGGCACAAATAACAGCTGCTTCACGACCGGTATAAAACCCTTTTTCATGTTGATCCCGGGTAATAATGACTGAGACGGCTGAAGAACCAAACCAAGAAGCCACCAAGTCAACGGATGCACGACCCGGTAACAAAAATAACGTATTAATAAATTTCTTAATCAAAATGCCAATAAATTCCATCAAGCCAAAATCTGTTAATAAAGGAATCGCAAACGCTAAAACAAGGAAAATGGTCGTTAAACTTGTAATAAAATCAAAAACCATTAAGCCAGCACCATCCCACCGATCAGTGAGAAGCGCTGCAATCGTTGGCACATCATCTCCGGCCATCCAAAAGGCACGTGGACCACCATCTAATTCAAAAAGAACCATTGTAAATAAAACAAAAGCGAGGAGTCTTGTCATCACATAAAGTGGACCCGTCAATAACACCTCTTTTAATTTGGCATTTTCCATGATAAACTTGGGCTTTACCACATGAGCAAAAACCGTTGCTAAAAAAGAAATGACAATGAACACATAAGCAAGCCATACCCGGATATCTTCTGTATTTCCTTCACCAAAGACCGAAAGATCATTTAACCAGCCTGATACAATCCCAAGGGGAATATTAAAAGCACCATCTCCCGTTGGAATTGGAACTAAGAATAAAAATGCACCAATGATTGCACCGATGATAAACTTAATTTTTCCATTTGACTGATTTTCTTCTCCTGTCTTGACACCCATTATAATCGACTCCTTTTGTACTTTTAACTTTCATTCAATCCACATCTGCTTTCGTCACATACTGACGGGTAAAAGCTTGCAAAACTGCACCCTGTCAACTGCGTTGCTTCACACCCTAATCAACGTTCCAACGCCACCATCTGTTAACATTTCCATCAAGATGGAATGTGGGACACGTCCGTCTAAAATGTTCGCCCCTTTAACGCCGCGCCTAATGGCTTCTTCACAACATTCGAGCTTGGGAATCATCCCCCCTTGAATGACACCCGTTTGAACGAGAGAAGGAATTTCTGACACTGACATTTCACTAATCAGGGTTGTCGGATCATCTTTGTCTTTTAAAATGCCGGCAACATCTGTTAACAACATGAGTCGCTCTGCTTTTAGTGCAACAGCAAGGGCACCTGCTGCTGTATCCGCATTGATGTTATAAACAGGTTGAATGTCATCAATTCCAGATGCGACGGTTGAAATAATGGGAATGTAACCTGCATCAAGCGCTACGTTAATCAATTCTGTCTCAATCGTGACCAATTCTCCTACCTGTCCGTACTTGTCGGCCATTTGTTTCGCACCCATCATGCCACCATCTAAACCACATAGTGACACAGCTTTTCCGCCTAGTTCATGAACATAAGCTGCCAGTTCTTTCCCGACTTTCCCTGCGAGCGTCATTTGAACCAGCTCCATCGTTTCTGAATCTGTGTAACGCAGGCCATCAATAAACTGTGGTTCGATGCCGACTTTGTCTAACCAACCGTTAATCTCAGGTCCACCGCCATGAACAATCACCATGCGAATGGATGCCATCGACAATAAGGCAATATCCGACAACACAGCTTTCTTTAACTGAGGATCTGTCATCGCAGCACCGCCATATTTAATGACCACTGTTTTACCACTGTATTTTTGTATGTAAGGCAACGCTTCGGATAAAACCCGCGCGCGCATTTTTTTATCTACTTGCATCTGTTGTTTCACCTTAACTCCTATATTCGCCATTGATTCGCACATACTCATTGGTTAAGTTGCAGCCATAAGTCGTCCACGTCGCAGTGGCATCTGGCGTTTTAATTTGAATGGCAATGGTCACTTCTTTTTCACTTAAAATTCGAGTTGCTTTTGTTTCATCAAAACGAACCCCGACACCGTCTTGACAGACGGTGATTTCACCTGCTTTTGATTGAAACATCACCTCAACAGCTGCTGGATCAAATTCAACACCCGCATAGCCCATTGCACAAAGGATCCGTCCCCAATTGGCGTCTGCACCTGTCATGGCTGTTTTGACCAAAGAAGACGCATTAACAGACATGGAGAGCGCCTTCGCTTCAGCTTCTGTTTGACAACCCGTCACCACGCAAGTCATCAATTTTGTAGCGCCTTCGCCATCTGTGGCAATTTTCTTTGCCAAAGCAAGACAGACTGCTTGAAGTGCCGTTTTAAAACGTTCATAATCGTCATTTTCTTTGTCGATTAATTTGTTGCCAGCTTGGCCTGAAGCCATGATCAAGTTCATGTCATTGGTTGAAGTGTCTCCGTCGACACTAATGGAATTAAACGTTGGTTCTGTTACTTCTTTTAACGCTTGTTGCAACAAGTCGGGAGAAATAGCCGCATCTGTTGTGATAAAGCTAAGCATGGTGGCCATGTTGGGATGAATCATGCCACTTCCTTTGGCAATGCCAGCAATTAAAACTTCTTTTCCAGCCAATTGAATTTGACAAGCCACTTGTTTTTGAATTAAATCCGTTGTCATAATAGACGTTGCCACATCTGTATCAGCATCCAAGCCCATTTCAAGGGTTGAGACTAATTTCGGTATTGCTTTTTCAATTTTCCCAATGGGCAAAGGTACGCCAATGACACCTGTTGAAGCAACCGCCACTTCTTCTGGTTGAATCTTAAGCGCCAATGCCGTAAGCTGACACATGCGTAAAGCATCTCTTTGAGCATGCGGGGTGCACGCGTTGGCATTCCCACTGTTAACGATAACAGCCTGTGCCACATTGTTCTTCAAATGTGCTTTCGTCACATGAATACACCCAGCTTGTACGACACTGGTCGTGTAAACCGCCGCTGTTGAACAAGGTGCATCTGCGACAATAAGCCCGACATCTAATTTTCTCTTTTTAATGCCAGCATGGGTACTGGCTGCCCTAAATCCTCTAGGTGCCGTCACACCCACATCCTCTAACCATTCCACAAGCCAAACCTCACTTTCATACATTGTACTGCTGCACCACTGGAGCCTTTTCCTAAATTATCAAGACGTGCTGCGATCACCGCTTGCTCGCCCTGGCCAAACACATAAATTTCTAATGCGTCTGGTGCCAGTTCATTTTCAATATGAAGACTGGTTTGGACCCCTAAATCCATCACTTTAACCGTTGATGAATGGGCATAGTAAGCTGTTAATTCCGCATGTAATTGATGCGGACGCCCTTTCAAAGGAAGGGAAACAATCATGCCTTTATTCACCGGGACAACAACTGGAACAAACAGTGGTGTTGTTTCAAGTCCTGTCATCTGTTTCATTTCCGGTAAATGCTTATGTTTGAGATCAAGTGCGTACATCCAAGCTGCACTGGGATGCCTTTGATCAGCTTCATAATCGGCAATCATCTGCTTACCACCACCACTATAGCCTGTTAAAGAATGACAATAAAGCATGTCACTTTTTTGAATCAAGCCCTTTTGGATTAACGGATAAACCAGTGCAATAAAACCTGTTGCATGGCAGCCTGGTACCGCAATTTTATTAGCAACGGTTAACTTCGCATGTTGATCTGCTGATAACTCAGGAAATCCGTAAACCCACGCCGCATTTGTCCGATGCGCAGTTGATGCATCAATGATGACAACCTCTGGATTGTCAATCAGCGCAACTGCTTCTTTTGCTGCTTCATCTGGTAAGCACAAGAAAACCACATCGGCTTGATTCATCAACTTTTTTCGCGCTGTCACATCTTTTCGCAAAGCGTCACTAATTGTCAACCATTGAATCGCTGTTGTTTTCGCCAGTTCTAACAACCGTGCTTCAAGCGCTAAGCCAGTCGTCCCAGCTTGCCCATCAATATAAACCTTTATCACCTTTATTCACCAACCTATTGCTTTCATTAAAAAAACTGTTAACCACTCATTTTGAGTCGTAAACAGCCGTTTTAAGTCCCTTTTTTTGATCACATGTCACCACACATGCCATACTTTGTTCAAAAAAAGTGCACCTTGCCTAAAACGACTAAGATACACTTCTATAAATTTGATTTCGTAAAAATAGCTTTTACACAGCCGCAACAGCATCATCAAAGTTATAAAAGTGCATAACTAAAAATGATCCCGCCCGTCGCATGGCAGAAGCCTTTATAACCGCTGTTGTTAAATGATTTAAAATGACTTTCACCAAAACGACCTCCAAACCGATGTAAACATTTGATTATTGCTGCTTATCATACCACGACCATTGAACAAAATCAACCCTTTTTGAGCAAAATTTCTCCTCGAAAAAAGGAAAACGTTTCTAAAAATTGCCCTTAACGCCAAACATGACGGCCTTTCTCACAACTGTTGACTCGCTGGTGGTTTAAATAAAGACACTTCCGACATGATTAATGGCCAAGTTTTCCACCATGCGTACTTCTTGTTCATTAGAAAGATAAAGCCTGTGAATCAACACGCTCACTTCTTCACCGACTTCAAAGGCATCATCGTCCAACTGTTGATAAGCCGTTATTTTTTCACCGCTTAAGTCCACGCGCACTTCCAATGCATTCCCACGGAAAAAGATATCTTCTATGACACCACGCCCGGAAGCATGTGGATAAATTTCTTTCGCCACTTTGGTCATGCGGACAAATTCAGGACGAATGACGGCACGATCAAATCCATCTACTTGCTCAAAGCCTGGCAACTGATGATAAGCCGAAATTTCAGTTGATTCACCGACAAACTTGGCTGCAAATGGCGTTTTCGGATTTCGATAAATATCAATCGGTGTTCCTTTTTGCTCAATCTGACCTTGATGGGTAATGATAATTTCATCCGCAACTTCCACTGCCTCTTCTTGATCATGAGTCACAAAAATACTCGTAATGCCTACTTTTGTAATGGTCTCTCTTAACCACGCCCGTAATTCTTTACGTACTTTGGCATCAATGGCTGCAAAAGGCTCATCCAACAGAAGTAAATGTGGATTGGGTGCCAAAGCACGCGCAAACGCCACCCGTTGACGTTGTCCACCTGAAAGTTGATGCGGGCGACGTTTTTCCATGCCTTCTAAACCGATTAATTTAATCAATTCAGTGACGCGCGCTTGAATAAATGCCTGCTCTTTCTTTTGCACTTTTAAACCAAATGCAATGTTATCAAAAACACTCATATAACGAAAAAGTGCATAGCTTTGAAACACAAACCCAATCCCTCTTTTGGCAGCTGGGATGTCATTCACCCGAACACCATCAATAAAAATATCTCCGCTATCCGGTGTTTCAAGCCCTGCAATCATTCTTAAAATCGTCGTTTTCCCGCTACCAGAAGGCCCGAGTAAACCAATTAATTGCCCACGTTCAATGGTAAAACTCACATGACGAGAAGCTTGAAAATCTCCAAATTGTTTATTAATATTTTTCAACTCAACGTACATAATTATCCTTCCTCTTGTTTCATCCGATGTTCAACCACATGACGTAAAATCAAAATAATGACTGAAATCATGACCAAAATCGACGACACCGCAAAAGCAGCCGTCAATTGAAATTCATTAAACAACATTTCAATATGAAGCGGTAATGTGTTCGTTCTTCCCCTTAAACGACCAGATACAACGGCAGCAGCGCCAAACTCACCCATGGCGCGTGCTGTCGTTAAAATAACCCCATATAACAAGCCCCACTTCATTTTCGGCAAGGTAATCTTCCGAAAAATGTAAAAACCTTTGGCACCCATTAACGCTGCCGCTTCTTCTTCTTCATTGCCTTGTGCTTGCATCATTGGAATCAGTTCCCGTGACACAAAAGGAAATGTCACAAAAATCGCCGTTAAAACAACACCTGGTACTGCAAACACAATCCGAATATTCAACGCTTCGGTAATCGGATTTGCCCAACCAATCCGACCAAATACAGCAATAAAAGCCAAACCTGCAATCACTGTTGAGATCGAAAACGGAATATCAATTAAAGCCGTCAACACTTGCTTCCCACGAAAACGATACTTCGTAATGGTCCACGCTGCAAACATCCCAAAAACCGTGTTCACAACCAAGGTAATCCCAGTTGAAAGCAACGTCAAATTCAAAGCAGCGACTGCAAACGGCTCAGTAATGGCTGAAAAAAACATCACAACACCTTCACGCAATGCATAAAACAAGACAATAGCAAGCGGTAGAATCAACATTAAAAAGGTAAATAAAACACCGATTAAAATCAAAATCGTCTTGATGATTCGATCTTTCATTTGTTAAGCCTCCCTCGCCATTTTATGGACTTTTGCTTGTAACACATTTAAACCAAACAACACTAAAAATGAAAAAATAATCATCACCAGCGCAATTGACGTCGCACCTAAAAAGTTAAACTGATCCAAGTGGTTCATAATGATCAAAGAAGTCACTTGCGTTTCATACGGGATATTGCCAGCAATAAAAACGACACTCCCGAATTCGCCAATGGACCGTGCAAAAGCAAGGCCAAAACCTGTAATAACCGCTGGTAACATTTCCGGCAAGACAACTTGGAAAAAAATTCTTGTTTTACTCGCACCTAAAATCGAAGCTGCTTCTTCATATTGAGGGTGCAGTTCTTCTATCACCGGTTGAATGGAACGGACGACAAAAGGAATCCCAATAAAAATCAAAGCCATGGTAATACCAGATGGCGTAAAAGCAATGTCAATTCCCATGCGTGTCAAGATGGCGCCAATCCACCCGTTTTCTGAGTACAAAACGGTTAAAGCCAAACCGGATACCGCTGTGGGCATGGCAAACGGCAATTCAATGAGACCATCTAAAATCCTTCTACCTGGAAACCGATAACGGGTAAGGATCCACGCCAACAAAATGCCAAACACCACATTGACAATCGATGCCACAAAAGAAGTCGAAAGGGTTACGCGATAAGAGGCCAAGGCTTGACTACTCGTTACCATTTGCCACACTTGGGCAAATGTATAATTTCCCAAAACGATTAAAACGGACCCTAACGGAATCAAAACAACCAAACTTAGCATCGTAATCGTAATGCCCATTGACAAACCAAAACCAGGAATCACATTTTTTTGCTTCTTATGAATCATTTGATGAATAAAAGACACAACATTCCCTCCTTCTCATGGCACACCCTCTATTCACTGTAAATGCGGTCAAAAACACCGCCTTCAGCAAAGAATTGTTCTGCAACAACGTCCCAGCCACCGAAATCTTCAACGGTCGCTAAGCTTACATTCAAATCAAACAAATCAGCAAACTCTGCTAAAATGGTTGGATTGGCAGGGCGGTAAAAATTGCGACCGATCAAACGTTGTGCTTCATCAGCGTAAAGGAAAGCCAAATAAGCTTCTGATACTTCTTCAGTACCACGTCTTCTCGCCACATCATCCACAACTGCGACCATCGGTTGTGCCAAAATACTAATCGATGGCGTCACGATTTCAAACTCTCCCGGCCTCTCCCTCATAATTAACAAAGCATCACTTTCCCACGCCAATAACACATCACCGATCTCGTTCTCAGAAAATGTAATGGTTGACCCACGCGCACCTGAATCTAACACCCGTACATTGCCATAAAGATCCGCCATAAAAGCTTCACTCGCTGCCACATCACCACCAAATCGATCATGTGCAAATGCCCATGCTGCTAAAAAGTTCCACCTTGCACCACCAGATGTTCTCGGATTAGGTGTCACAACGCCAATACCAGGGGCAACCACATCATCCCAATCTTGAATATTTAAGGGATTACCCGCACGAACAACCAAAACAATCGTTGAAGTATAAGGTGAACTGTTAAAATCAAACCGATCTTGCCAACCTTCATCGACTAAACCGGCACGACGTAATTCTTCCACATCATGCTCAAGGGCAAGCGCAACAACATCTGCCTCATTTCCATCAATGACAGAGCGTGCTTGCGCTGCTGAACCACCAAATGATGAGAAAATCTCGACTTCTTGTCCTGTCCGTTCATCCCAATAAGCTTGAAACAAACTGTTATACGCATCAAAAAGCTCTCT
>WRKJ01000039.1 GCA_009778135.1 Defluviitaleaceae bacterium | reverse complement strand
ATTTTGGAAATCCACCCCGTAGGGGTTAGTTCCAAAATTCAAGCCACGAGACCGTGGCTCGGTGCGTCAAATAATCGAAATCCATTCCGTTAGGAATTAGTTCGATTATTTCAGGGAGAAAGCCTGTGGTCTTTTCAAAAATAAATAAAGGTGGCTGGAAACAATGGAAATACAAGTAACTCAAAATGAAATTTATCAAAGTATTAGAGAAGTCATCTTAACAGCTAGACGTCGTGTTAAAAAATCAGTCAATTTTAATATGGTTCAAGCTTATTGGGAAATCGGTAAGCAAATTGTAGAAGCACAAGACGGTGAAAAAAGAGCGAGATATGGCTCGAACCTTTTAAAGTTTTTGGCTGAAAACTTAACTGCTGAATTTGGTGTTTCATTTGATGTCTCAAATCTGCGTAAGATGCGTCAATTCTACAATGCTTTTCAAATTCGAGACACACTGTGTCCTGAATTAAGCTGGTCACATTATCGTCGCTTAATGCGAATAACTGACGAACAAGAACGCCTTTTTTACATGAAGGAATCGGCAGAATGTGATTGGAGTATTCGTCAATTGGAGCGAAATATCAACACACTTTATCATACTCGCCTTTTAAAAGCACCAGTCTATGATCAAGATGAAATTCGAAATGAGATTAAAAAATTAGAGCCAAATGATATTCGAGATTACCTTTTGAAAGACCCTTATTTATTGGAGTTCTTAGAACTAAAAGAAAATCGCAAATATCTTGAAAAAGACCTAGAACAAGCATTGATTGATAATTTACAAGATTTTCTGATTGAATTGGGCAAAGGTTTCTCTCTCGCTGGTAGACAAAAGCGTATCACAGTTGATGGTGACCATTTTTATATAGATTTAGTTTTCTATAACTATATTTTACGTTGCTTTGTCGTGATTGACTTAAAAATGGACAAGCTAACACATAAAGATATTGGACAGCTTGATTTTTATGTTCGATATTTTGATGATAAGTTTCGCCAAGAAGCAGACAATCCAACGATTGGTTTAATCTTATGTGCAGATAAAAACGAAAGTATTGCAAAGTATTCTATACTCAATGATAGTGAAAATCTATTTGCGTCAAAATACCTAACTTACTTACCAACTGAGCAAGAATTAAAAGCTATTATTGAAGAAGTTAAAGGCATAACTTTAAATGATGGAAATGAATAGATGGTAAATAATGTATTAATTTAAACACGTTTAAAATTGTAGTATAACTATAGCGAGCATTTTAGCGTGAGCTAAGGTACTAAAATCTTTTAATTGGAGTTGAAAAATGTGGAAAATGACCAACAACTTATTCAATCTATGAAAAGTGCGTTGCCTTTATATGCAACACCATCAAAATATTTATTAAAAGAGTTTAGTGAAATGCGTGCATCAGATAAACTTGAAGTAACAGATGTACATTACTTAGGTAATGAAGGTGGCATTTCTTGTGCTATAAAAAAGGCAGGTCAAGTAATGGTTATTTCTGTAACCCATCTTAAATTTCCCATTGGACACCCACTCACCAGAGAAATTGATGCTTATAAACGCAATCGAATGCAAGCATTGAAATTTGAAAAAACCTTAGTATCTGATAAATCAGGTCGCAATGAGCCTTGTACTTGTGGAAGTGGAAAAAAATATAAACGCTGTTGTGGTTGATTTAAAAATGGTTTTACAGATGCGATATAATTATAAACGGCTTTTATGGGCCAACAGGGCTTGAAAAACTTTAAGCGATGACAAGTTAGATAGGGACAAAGAACCGACTATTCGAGTGCAACCTTGCATTTTGAAATAGTTGGTATTTTTGTTTACTGATAGACTTGTACAAGATAAGGAATTACGTGTTAAAATTGTATACTTTCGTTGAGCTCGCCCATGCACAACTAGGAAAGCCATGTATCCGCCCAAGTCCTTCCATGTCAAAAATGATAATCCCTATAAGAACGAACTGTACCTTTAAAAAGCACAGTAGCTGTTTTTAATTAGTCTATTTAGATGTGGTTATCCTTTTTCAGCATACGATAAAATATACCGGTTGTCAACAATTTTGATGTAGATATTTGATAAAAAAAGGGTTAACTGTACAGTACAGTGGTGTCCTCAGGATAAGAAATGATAAAATCCTTGATTTACTGATGATTGTATCCCAAAAGTCAGTAAAATCATCAGAAGAAGAAAATAGATACCTGTTGGTGGTTTGAGCCCTGAGCTAGTATTCAGCACTCAATTCGTCTGTTTTGTCTTCGAAATTGATGGTTACAGACGATTTTACAGGTGTTCAGCACCCAATTCGTCTGTTTTGATTCTAAAATCGATGATTACAGACGATTTTGCAGCTATTTAGCACCTCATTCGTCTGTTTTGGTTCTAAAATCGATGATTACAGACGATTTTACAGGTATTCAGAATATCCCACACAAATGAAATTGAACAAAACTGATCTCAAAGGGGATTTCCTTAGCGCACCCATTGTACTGTTACGGTTAACTTCGAAATTCAACAGAAAATCCCTGTCCAAATGGTCGCAAAAAAACTTTCAACGTTTATAACTGTATGACGATTCCAAGCAAATAACGCCTATCAGAAAGTGTAGAATAATATCATATATCGAAATTCTTCCTTGTTGATACAAGTGAGTATGTTACTTTGTTAGGCGTTGTTCTCATTTTAATACTTTATGTGTTTTAGGACGCCTGGGACTAACATCTAAAGGAATATCAATCGAGACACCTAAAGATTCTAAATATTTGTCACGCCCAAGTAAAAAATCGACAGATGTATCAAGGGTATCTGCAAGAAGAACTAAATTTTCAAGGGTGGGCGCTGTTGTGCCTTCTTCATATTTCTGATAATTTCGTAAATCTATTTTTAATAGTTCTGCCAATTCGCGCTGTATTTTTTGACGGTATATGCGTGTTAATCTTAATCTATCATTAAACATATGATACTCCTAAAATTTGACTTTTGTTTATTATGTTTGTAATCTTGTATAAAATACATGCAAGATGAAATAGCGTTTTAGAAATCAAATTGCGAGAAAATGATTTGTGAAAATAGTATTAATTTGTCGAATATCTACATTAAAATTATTGAAAAGCGGTATATTTTATCGTATAATGAAAATTGTGAAACATACTTGAATTGGATTCTAAATATGTTGCAATTTAGGAATGAATAGGAGCTGAGAATAATGAAGAAGTGGTTTGAACGAATAGCTTTTCCTATATTCCAAATGGTGATGGGGTTGTGGTGGATATATGATATATAATGATCTTAATTTTTTTCTATCCAGACGGGATGAATTTGACATGGTTTACAGGTGGGAGTTATCGAGCTTTTATGCAGGAATCACTTTTTTCGTTACGGGAATTTATCATCTTTTAGAAGCACGAGATAAGAAGCGAACTGCGAATATCCTACTTGTGATATGTGGCAGTGTTATGGCATTATCGTGGCTTGTGATGATGCTAAACTTTGATGATCTTGGCGATACTTTCATGCTTACAACAATCTCCCCATTTTTCTTTTCAGGATTGTTAATCATTATGGGAATTGTTAAATTATATCGTGCTGAGAAAGAACCGTTACTAACGAAAAGGATGCAAAATATCATTTTAGCTATTTTAGCTATCATAATAGTTGGACTCTGCATTTTACTTATTCTTATTATGTCAGGCGTTTTATAGGTCGGAGATGAAGTGAGTTACGAGTAAAACATGAAGATAAAAGAAATAAGACAAGGGTCATCTTGTCTTAACGGTTTCGCGCCAAGCGCAAGCCTAAATCTTCAAATTGGTAATGGGCTTCCATGCTATCTCTAAAATGAATTCGACTGGCTTCACCGTCGCCGACCCAGCCACCGCCACGAATGGCGCGACCGACGCCACTATCAGCCTGTAAACTTTCGCCATGCCAATTCCAAAGCCATTCTCGCACATTCCCTGACATGTCGTAAATCCCCAGTTCGTTGGGAAGTTTTTGTCCGACTGGTCGTGTTTGTCCATTATTGGCTTCTAAGGTTGGCCAGTGCCAAAAACCATCTAAGTATTCATCACCTGAATTTCTGAAGTACCAACCGACATTATTCAATTCATTACTCCCACTAAATTCATAACTTCTACTTCTTTGACCACCACTTGCAGCATATTCCCATTCTATCTCAGTTGGCAAACGATAGCCATCAGCATGTTCGTTAAACGTAACAACCCAACGAACATCATCGTCAAGGCTTAAGTTATTCGGGTCGTCTTGATCTTGGTCAACGCTGTAAACAGGTTCTAAGCCAGCCAAGCGGCTTTTTTCATTCGCAAATAAAATGGCGTCATACCAACTGATTGTTTCAACAGGTCGATCATCGTCTTGGAATTTTGAAGGGTTACTTCCCATCACCTCAACCCATTCGCGTTGTGTTACTAAATGTTGACCGATATAAAAATCAGCAACGACGACATCAGTGCCATATAAATTAGAAACTGTGCTCACAAAAGAGCCACCTTCAACTAATATAAATCCGTTAACGACTTCAATTGTCAAATCTGCATCAGCCACATCACATGCACTTAAACCGATAAGGCTAATGGCAATTGTTACAAATAGGATTATTTTTTTACGATTCAATCTTATATCCTCCTTTGAAAAAAATTCGGCTAAGGACATGACTTCATATCCTTAGCCTTTTATTTGTTTGTACTTATGTTAAATCAGGCTTAAGGAAGTTCCCATACTGTTGCGTTTCCGCGACCTGTACTTTCCCATCCTTCAATGATATACACTTGGTAAGACCATTCTGTTCCTAAAGGACTACCCATGCTTGCCCATGCATTTGCGTGGTTTTGGAAGGTGATGACATTGTTTTGTCCCATTGGTCTCGGTGTTGTTCTTACACTTTTAATTTGAACGAATGGTCCCATTCCGTTAATGTTATGACCATTTTGATTGGCTCTCCAAACTTCGTAAGTACCACCATCACTAGTGACTGTTCCGATTAGTGTTCCTGGTGTAGAACGATGGTTGAGCCAGTTGTCAAGTACATAATATTCGATTAATGGGCTTCTTGTCCAACCGTAGAAAGCACCAATGGTCATTCCTTGATGGCCACTGTGATGCTCAAGAAAACCTAAGTTATAACCAATTCGTCGATTGGCTCTACCTGTTGCCCAACCTAATCCATGAAGGTTATTGAATCGACTGTTAGCTCTTGTGGTTTGCCATTCTGCTGAAAAGTTTCCTGTTTGCATGTTACTTCTAAATGTTGCTGTCCCGTCAGGTCCATTGCTGGTTCCGTTAGCTGGTCCATTGAGTGTATCACTTGTCCAGTTTTGGTGGAAATCTAAGGTTGCTAAGGCAGGTGCTGCACTTCCAAGTACTGCTGTTGAAAGGATTGCTGCAACTAATACTTTTCTCATTTGTGCAATTAATATTTTTTTCATTTTCGTCATCTTTAAATCTTCTCCCTTTTTTATACTGTTCATTTGGTTAAGACACGGCACTCATTTTAACTTCAAGTGTCATTAAACACCTACTCCGACTGTTTCTCCCCCCCCCTTTTTAAATGAATAACTTTTAAACACTGGAAATTTTTATTGCATTCATGACACAAAATAATAAACGCTATTATTATACGGTTTTAATGTTTTACTTTTGTGAATGCATGACACTTTACTAGTAACAATTTCCCGTGTAGAAAAGACATGTTTTTAAAACGATTTCATTCAAGAGTCCAACAAAGTATAAGCTTACATTGTTTATATGGTGAATTGTGCGTGGGTGACCAACTTTTCGAAATCGTTAATCGTTAGAATATAAACAAGTTTGAATATGATGCTTAACGCCTGATTGACCAGATCCACCAAATTGTTCCTGTAACCGGCATACTAACTTTGCCCCCTTTCGCCAAGTGCATGTAGTAAAATACCACTTTAGTTTACACGATGTTGAAAGAAAAGTCGATAGCACTTTCCATGAGATGTTAAAGCTTTCCGTGAAATGCTTATTTTGCATTTAAAATAGAGAAAAATATCATTTTTGTTTCTTTTTCATAGAATAAAAAGCACTCGAAAGCGCTTGAAGTTAAAAAGAATCTCTATTTTTAGTCGAAAGTGTAAATACTTTTTGTGAAGACTATTTTGACTTTAAATTCATTGGCTTTATGTTCGAAAACAAGCCGACCCTTGTATTTTTCAACGATTTTCTTAATTGTGATGGTACCAAATCCATGATTCAATTTATCTTTTTTTGTCGTGATAAAGCTGCCATCAGGACGTTGTTTTATTTTCCCTGTAAAACTATTCTTAATTTCTATTTTTAAGCTATTTTCTTTTGCGATCACATTGACATGAACATATTTTTCGGTTGTACATTTTGCTGCTGCTTCAAATGCATTTTTAAATAAATTAGAAAAAAGCAATGACCTGTCACGAGACGACATACTGATTTTTTCGGGAATGCCACCTTCCCATGTAAACGCAATGTCTTGGTAGGCGGGTGTCGTTGTCAAATTCAATAAACTCGCATTCAATTCATTAATGCCTGTTTCGATCCATTCAACTTGTGATCTTGCGACGAAGTCTTTGCGCATTTCTATAATATGTAATCGTATTTCTTTCAAATTTTCATTTCCAGCATGTTGATATAACTTTGTTAATTCAATGTCGATATCATGCTTGAACCGACGCATTTCTAAATTTTGCTCTTCGATTTTTCTAAATAGTAGCTGCTGCTGTTCATACATCTCTTGTTGCTCATGTTCCCTTTTTTCAATTTCTTTTAATCTTGTATCTTTAGAGATTAAATATAAAACGACATAAATGGCAACTAAACCACTCATGAGCGCTAAAAAGTTAAAGAAATCAATTTCACCAGTTAAATTATAAAATCTCGTTACATAAAAACCAAACGATATGAGAAAGATTAAAAGAAGTGTAATTTCACCTTTTGACAACCCTTGAACATTAAGTTCCAATTTTGCTTGCTTTGTCGCGATATAAATTAAATACAGCATGGATAAGCCCAAAGCACCGCCTAAGGCACTGTGTTCTGCATAAGTCACCAATTTTTCAATGTCTAATTGAATGACTGGAAAAAAGAAATAGGCAACGATCATATTTGTAAAACTGACGAAAATATAACTTAATCCAATGAGCCACCACAATCGCCACCTATTTAAGGCATATAACATGAGGATGATGGGCAATCCAATGGCGATGATGTTTCCATACCATCTGATGGCTTGATAGCCATAATAAAAATGTCGAGCGACGTCTAAAAGTGCTAGTCCCGCCAAAATAATGCCAACGATTACTTTCATATCTCGCTCGGGTTTAAAATTCAAAAAGGCATAGATGATTAAACACAGCTGTAGATATAAAATGGCAGCATGTGCAGCTAACATATTAGTCGTCCTCCACTTCTAATTGATAGTAATCAAATGCGGTTTTGAACTTTTTCTTGAGCGTTCTTGATAATGTCATGGACTCCATGTCATCGTGTTTAAAGATAACCTCGGCATGACGTATCTCTTTCACATGTCTAAGTCCGATGACGTAATGCTTGCTACTGTGTACAAACTCATCTGCTGGTAGCATAGATAGCCAGTAAGACATTGCTTTATGCGTTAAATACACATTGCCATTGGTCATGTAAATATAGCTTGTTTTTACTTTTTTGCTAATCCCCGTTTCAAAATAAGCAATATCTTTAACATTGATTAACTTGGTTTTCCTTACGTTTTCTGAAATTTTCTCTTTTTTACCTTTATATTCCATTTCGTAAGTTTCATTTTCGTAATAAATAATTTCAAGCCTGCGTTGATGAAGGATTTTTTCAACTTGTTTAATCATAATCCGTTGAAATTCTTCAACGGGATCTGACTTATAAATATATCCTTTTGGAAAAACTTCGAACATTTTTTTCGCTGGCATATCGTAGCTTGTTAAAAAAATAAGTCGAGGTCTAGGACGTAACTTATTTAATTCCATTGCTATTTCAAGGCCATTCATCGTTGGCATTTCATAGTCGAGCAAAATTAAATCATATTCTTGGTCACTGTCTAATAATTCATTACCATGGCTATAAGTATCCAAATCATAGTCAATGCCTTTCATTCGTGGTAATTCAAATGTTTTTTTTAGTTTCACCGTCACATCGATTCTTGCTTCTTCTTGATCATCTACAGTCGCAATCTTTATTATTCGTTTGTTCATTCAATTCCCTCCTAAACCGTTATTATCTATATCATTCTATCTTATTCTTGCTATTTCGTCAATGCTTTCAACGTGCTTTGGCTCATCAATGTTTTTGATCGAATTAAAACAGTCAGCTGGTGCAGCACAACGTTTTCCCCTATCTGGTCTAGCAAAGTTTTTCGACTGTTACCTGTCAGCCTTGTCGTTTCTCCCATGGTTAATACGTCATTTTCTTTCATTATTTCAACGGCTTTTCTTGACTCGACCCTTGGGATACGTTTATAATAAAGAGGTATCAAAAAATAAATGAGGATTGTTAATTAAGGAGGGTTGTATGATTGATAATGGAAAGCTGGCAGCGTTTATTACAGGGCTCGGGCGTTTTAATGATTACGGCAGCACAGTTGCTCAAACAAAAAGGGCGCTAGAAACAAGCTGTACGAGCCATTTAGAACAAGCAAATGATGATGTTGTTATTTTTTCTGATTGTTTAAAAGCCATTAATAAAGTGATGGATTTAGATTTTGATGTAACCAGCATCATCGCAATCAATGCCCAATTTGATGGGAAGAGTGATGAACAACCTAAAAATCCTGGAAGATTAAGAGATGGTCTTAAATACCCGCATACTGACAAAATCATGGTTAAGCTTTGGCCAGGTGATGATGGCATTGTGACCTATGAGCCACCTTTGCAGATCGATGAATCGGATTTGCAGCGGATGGTAGATGAATGGATTGACGCTAAAAGAACGAGGATGAATGCTTGGAAGCTATTTGCGAAATTAGCATGCTTACAACCTTTTCAAGATGGGAATAAAAGAACGGCATTGATCACTGCTAATCATGCGTTAGGAACTTTGAAAACACAGGATTATCTTTTACCACCTACTGGACGTCATTTTAATCATTTTATGAGTGAGCTTTTAGCCTACTATTTTTATTCAAATACACCTGCTCGTAGCGAAGATGTTTTGAATGATTTTGCAGATTTTGCAACTTTGTACGGAAATTTAAAGAAAAGTTAATGTTTCATCACGTAAAAGAACAGGAAGATGCTAGAATGCTAACATCTTTAAATATAAAATGGTGGAGTTGATTGTATGGATTCAGTTTTAAAACCAGTTGTTGCCCAATTAGAGGCTTATAACCGTCAAGATATTGAAAAATTTATGGTAAACTTTTCTCAAAATTGTGTCGTTGAAGATGGAGAAGGGAAGGTGCTGATGGTCGGAAGAGATGCCATGTATGCCTCTTATAAAAAAATGTTTGAAGCATCGCCCGATTTACACTGCAAATTAACAAGTCGAGTTGTTGTTGGAAACTATGTTCTTGATGAGGAACGGGTGACAGGAAGAAATGGAAATCCTGAAGAAGGTCATGTTGTCGCTGTTTATCGCATTGAAAATGAAGAAATTGTTCATGTGCGATTTTTGCGTTAATGCAAAGACACTATTGATGTTTTTCACGTTTTGATAATGGGTTTGTTGGCGTATTCTTTTTTCATTACTTCTGTGGCATAGCGGGCTTCGTAAACACTGGCATACGCTGCTGTTACTTTTTGTTCATGTTTTAACATGGGGTGTGCATCTTTTTTAAAGGTGCTATAGATGGGGATTTCTATTTTTTCTTTGATCTGCTTTAAATAAGCAGATCCTTTTTTATTAAATCCAAGTGGTCTGATATAAGGAACGCCTTTTTGTACTTGCCAGCTTGCGATGTCTGCCTTCGTTGTTTCTGTTAAAATGTTGGTACAAATGCGTTGAATCCGAGTTTGCGTGTATCGTTTGGTTTCAACTGTTCTCATGAAGTCTAAAAAGTGATCAGCGATTTTTGCGGCTGATGCCAGTCTATTTTCGATACCTTCAACCATGTCATGGATTTTTTCAAGTTCTTGGGGTGACTTTGTCAAAAGTTTATGGCGAAGGAATTTGTAATGTTGATGCCAATTTTGTAACGTCACGTGTGGGTCATTAATGGGTAGCGGGACATAGGGTGAATAATCAATGTCTTCATTCATCATCTGTCTAATCGCTGTTGCACTTGTCAGGTGAGGATGGGTTGGTTGTCGGTCATGATAGTCACTTGCATAACGCTTAATGGTAAAAGACGTAATGGGTGCACGCATCTTTTGAATGGCACGGATATATTGAATGCCCAATGTGTTATTAGCACCTGTCAAAGCTGGATTTGCTTGTGCATAAGCAGTAGGCAAACTAAGGCCTTGTGTCAATCCTTTTTTAACCTTTTCTTGGATATCGGCATGATCCATAACGTCAGCCAGTGTGATCAAAGTGTTGATATCGCCATGTTCACTCCCAAAAACAAGATGAGTCGCAAATAGATGGTTTAAGATGGACACTGCGCCTGTTGCAAAAAGGTCAGCGGATTGGTTTGAATAAGCATAAGGTAATTCTATGATTAAATCAATCCCATTCGCCAAAGCCAATTCAGTTCGGTTCCACTTCGTCGTGCAAGTAGGTTCTCCCCGCTGTGTGAAATGACCACTCATCACTGCGATGGTGACATCCGGATGGACAAGCTTTTTGCTTTCTTTTATGTGATGAACATGTCCATTATGAAGGGGATTATATTCAACAATGAGGCCTAGTATGTTCATTTTCTCACTTCCTTGATGGCTTTCATTATACCATTATGGAGCGGAAGATTCCACTGTCTGGACACTAGAATCTTTTACTATGCTGTTTTCAATGACATTATTTTTCATTTAGTCCTTGTAAGCGAACATGTTTTTTGCTATTTTTTGACATGATATGTTGCTTTTACATTTGAAATTCGATATACTGTTGGTTATTAAAATTTAATAAGGAAGGAGGCTAAATGAGCCATGACATCCAATGCAGTAAGGATCATTCAAATAGACAATCAATTGCCGCCATTAAGAACACGGCGGACGAATGCTGAAAGCGAACGTAATAAAGTAAGAACAACAATTGCAACACTAACGAATGCAAGGAATAAGTTAAATGCAATTTTGAATCATTATTTCCATTTTTCAAAAAACTATGCAGGGTTACATGAACCAGTTCAAACGAGTCATTTTAAAGGAAGCAATAGAAGAAATGTTGAAAGTAGTTTGAATCAGATTGGCAGCCATTTAAAGCATGAAGAAAATCATCATCATGAGCATTTAGAAACGATTAAAAAGAGAATTGCGAGAGAAGAAAACCAAGAGATGACATTGACAGGTCAAATTAATTCACTTAATGGACAAATTTCTAGTCTAGAAAATGAAAGAAGACGATTGGTTCTTGGGTATTAGTTTTAAAAAATTAAGAACAGAGGAGTTGATGATAATGCGTGAAATATCCATTGGGATAGCGGGTTGGCGTGATGACCTTCGAGGCGCAAACGATGCACTGTGGGGTGCTAAGATCATTAAGGATAGTGCCATTCAGTTAGAAGATAATACGCTGGCAGATTTGACACAATTTCAAACATTGTTACATGAGTTAAATGCGCTGGTCATTGATTATTTAGAAGTTGCTGCTAGTGATGTGATTAAGATGAGAGAAGTTGGAAATCGTGTGGCAGAGTCTGATGAAATGTTGAGACGGATGTGGGGTGACTCTTGATGAATAACGTCGCGTTATTTAATGAATCGTTGAAGCATTATGTTAATGTTGGTGATATTTCACTGGATGAGTTAAGTCGAGTTGGTAAACGTATTGGTTCTCATATTGAATCTCTCAAAGGGATCTATCGGAGCTATTCCAATCAAGAAAAGCGTTATGAATTTGAAGTTAAATCTTTCTTCGGAAACGATCATGAAGCAATTGAAGCAACCTTTGATTTTGAGAATGACGAGATCATCATTTCAACATCAGGTGTTGAAGTTAAACTGACACAAACACTATTCTTAAAGTATCTGAACTTGATAGATTTGTGCTTTTCTAAAATACTGCCAATCGGTTCTGTGATTCAACTGGATGTAGACATGATGCCAGAGGCGTTTAGGAAATCATTTGGTGGAAGTCGTGAATCCATGTTTACAATTTCAGGACGAAAAGTATCTGTGCAAGGTAAGTTTGGTGCATGCTATGTTGATTATGTAGCAAGACTATTTCCGATGGGTGAAAGTGAACTTGCACAACCCTTTTTGATTTCTAATCTGATGGTTAAACAGGTGATTCATGAGGGCTTTTCAAATGAGTTAGAAGTAGCCTTTGCCGAGAATGTCCTTCGTCAAGATGTGATTCATCGAAAAGGTCGTAGTCTATCGTTTTTATTAGAGGATGAAGTGAAAGCAGTAGAAGAAGCAATCCTTCATATGACGAATACAACAGGTGAAACATCATGAGACCGGTGATCTCTTTTCGTGAGTTAAATGAGCGCCTAACTAAAATGAACCGTGAAACAAGAAGAGTACG
>WRKJ01000038.1 GCA_009778135.1 Defluviitaleaceae bacterium | reverse complement strand
TTATCGATGTATGTCAGCAATGCGAGAATAAACATTCCGATTGCCATCAGCTCCACAAGTGTGAAGGACATCTGGGCTACTCCTTTCAGAAGTTGCCGTTAAATCAAAGTCCATTGGCATCACTCCTTTTTAAAACTGGACAGGTTTCATGAATTACATCATAAGCACCACCACACTTTCAAAAGATTGCTTTGCCACCGTCTTAACATTCTCTGCTCCCATCATTATACATGAATATCGCCAATGTTTCAAGAACTTTCGGGTTTTTATGACATTGGTTTTTTTATTTTTGAAAAGCAGAGAATGTATTAAATAATCTGTTTCATTGAATAGAACCTACGCTCCAAAACAAGGGTCAAAAACTTTAAAAATAATTGAAAAAAAGCGTTAAAATGGCCCATTTTATTTGACAACAGGGTATAAATGCCGTATAATAGATTAAAAAATGTCAAATCAAGTTGGAGATTGTTATGGAAGAAAAATCAAAAAGTGGCTTTTTTATAAAATGGTTAAACGGGTTAGAGAAAGTCGGGAATAAATTACCTCATCCTTTCATGTTATTTTTTTATTTTACACTGACTGTTATTTTAGCGACTGCTTTGCTCTCTTTGCTAGGTGTTGGTACGTATCATCCGGCAACCGGTGAGCGGATTGAAGTTTTAAACTTACTAAGTGGCGAAGGGATTCATCGGATTTTTTCAACTGTTTTACCGAACTTCACCAATTTTGCACCACTTGGTCAAGTGCTCGTCATTATGTTTGCGATTGGTCTGTTAGATCGCCTTGGTCTTTTAGCGAACATTTTGAAGTCGATTGTTTTGGCAGTTCCTAAAAGATTTATTACACCGATGCTTGTCTTTGTTTCTGTTTTGTCTAGTGTTGCTACAGATGCAGGTTATGTGGTGTTGATCCCATTAGGCGCAGCTTTGTTTGCCAGTATGAAACGTCACCCCATTGCAGGTCTTGCGGCTTCATTTGCGGGTGTTGCGGGTGGATTTGGTGCTAACTTGGTGATCACGCCGGGAGATGCGTTGCTTGGAGGGATTAGTGAAGCTGCTGCGCATGCCATTGATCCCACTTATACGTTCAACATTTTGGGGAACTGGTACTTTATGATTGCGTCTGTTATTTTGCTAACCCTTGTTGGGACTTTTGTAACGGAAAAAATTGTTGAACCACGCCTTGGTGAATACAAAGGAACGGCTGATTTATCTGAAATTGATGAACGTGTCAGTCCTGAAGAGAAGCGTGCCATGAAAGGGGCAGGGGTTGCGTTTTTAATTACTGCTATTTTACTTTCTTTACTGATTGTACCAAGTTGGGGGCCGTTACGTGGAGAAGCTGAAATTGTGGCGAGTCCCTTTTTTACGCATTTGATCGTTGTTTTGTTTTTCTTATTTTTGGTCCCAGGAATTGTCTATGGTAAAATGACGAAACAAATCAAATCCAATGATGATATTGCCAAAAATTTTATTGAAACCATGTCAACCATGTCAGGCTTTGTTGCGTTGGCTTTTATGGCTGGTCAGTTTGTCGGATTGTTTGCGCAATCAAATTTAGGTGCGATTATTGCCATTGCAGGTGGCAATTTCTTGCAAGAGATTGGTTTTACAGGATTTGGCCTTATTCTTTCGTTTGTGATCCTGTCAGCGTTTGTTAACTTATTCATTGGATCAGCTTCTGCTCAATGGCTCATTTTTGCACCTATTTTTGTGCCGATGTTGATGCAATTGGGTTATTCACCTGAATTTACTCAGCTTGCTTATCGTGTGGGTGATTCGATTACCAATCCAATATCGCCACTTTTAACGTATTTTGCATTAATTATTGTTTTTGCTCAAAAATATGATAAGAAAGCAGGGATGGGAACGATTATTTCGACGATGGTCCCTTACAGCATTTTCTTTGGTATTTTTTGGGTCGCACTCTTAGGCATTTGGATGATCTTTGCTTTACCAATCGGACCTGGTGCAATGATCTTTTTGCCTTAACGATTAATGGATCGTTTTCTGATTTGTTTAAAAAGCTTAGGTGTTTATCACACGCCTAAGCTTTTGTGCTGTAAATGTAAAATAAAACTTGCTATTGCTCTTACAATCGGGTATAATAGCAACTAACTTGGAATGGAAGGAGCGATGTGAGATGGTTAACACAAACAAAAATAACATCAGAACAATAGGTTTAGGAGGATTATGGCTGAAGTGATAAACAAGGCACTTTTGCCTAAACCTCCGAAGTAACGTTGGAGGATTTATGATTAACGATGATGATATGTTAAAAATTAAAGTCGTCTAGTCGAGCATTTTCGGTTAGGCTTATTTTGCGTCGAATTGAAAAAGTGAGAGAAATGGTTGCACAAAACAAAGCATTGAACAAAAGTAAGAGGTGATGATAAATGAAAACATTAGAGACAGACCGCCTCATGTTAAGGCTATGGAAAGAGACAGATGTGGCGGATTTATTCGAATATGCCAGCGATCCACAGGTGGGTCCTCATGCGGGGTGGCCAGTTCATGAGAATATGGAGACAAGTCGAATGATTGTCGACCGTTTTATTGAAGATCAAGATGTTTATGCCATTGTATTGAAGTCGCATCATAAAGTGATTGGAAGTCTAGGCGTTCATGATCGCAAGCCAGATCAGGCACCCGAAAATTTAATACAAAAAGAAATCGGTTATGTGCTTAACCCTCATTATTGGGGTCAGGGTTTGATGACAGAGGCAGTAAAGTGTGTGATTAAACATGGGTTTGAGGCATTAGCATTAGATCTCATCTGGTGTGGTTATTATCACTTTAACACGCGTTCTAAGCGCGTGGTAGAAAAATGTGGCTTTCAGTATCAATGGACCATCAGCAAAACATTGCCTTTGCTAGACAATCAAGAAGTTGAGCAACTGTATTACAATATCACAAAAGAAGGATATTTCAGTAATAAAGCTAGGAGCAAGCAAAATGGAAAATGAAAAATTCGATTTAAACTTTAAGCTGATTTTAATCAGCAAAACCATTAGTGTGGTGGGTGGAAATATTTTAGGATTTGCGATGATTTTGTTTTTGGTTGATTTCACCCAATCTGCAGCATTATTTGGTGTCATTTCAGCACTTTCGCAAATTCCCACTTTCTTTTTAACTCCTTTTGCTGGCGTCCTTGCAGATCGGATGGATAAGAAGCGATTAATTGTTTTGTTTGATGTCTTGACGGCTTTGAGCAATTTCTTCTTTTTATGGTTGTTGATGAGTGGAAGATACACCATTTTAAATATTACCGTTCTTCGCATGATTAAAATCAGTATTTTAGTTTTTGCGACAACTGTTTTTAATGCAGCTGTTCCACGCGTTGTTGAAGAAAAACAGCTCGTGGGTGCAAATGGGGCATTGCAGTCCATTGCAGCGATCGGTTTGATTGGCGGGTCAGTGATTGGTGGTATTTTATTTAGTGTGATCGGCATTCAACTGATTACTTTTGCATCAGGTGTCTTGTTCATGGTTTCAGCTGGTTTAAGTGTGTTGATTCACATACCGCATGTTGCATTAAAAGAAGCTGATGGCATGTTTCAAACGGTTAAAAATGATATGGTTGAAAGCTTTCATTTTGTGAAAAATAAAAAGCCGATTATTTTTAAAATCGCTTTGGTCGATTCTTTTATTACCCTGCTATTTCCATCCATTTTCATGGTTGGCTTGCCTTTTATTGTCGGGATCATTTTCGAACAAGAAGTAACCCTTTCATTTGGTATTGCGGCGATCGGTATGCTTGTAGGGGGCATTTGTGCAAACCGTTTAACTCAATATTTGGCGATTAAATATTTGGCGAAATGGCTAGGTGCCATTGGTGGTGCTTGTGCGCTGTTGGCTTTGGCTTTTTCCCCGATTTTACCGACGATTACCTTGTCATTTTGGTTGTTTAATGTGACATTGATGTTGATCTTATTTATCCTCGCTTTAATTGGCAGTAGCCTTCATGCTTTTATTCAACAAGAAGTTCCAGCGCCATTACTTGGAAAAATCAATGCGTTACTTAGCATGATGGGATTAATTGCAGGCCCACTTGGTTTATTTGCGGTCGGATTTTTTATTGAAGTTACGCCATTACCGGTGTTCTTTTTAGGTGTGACGTTGCTGACTTGGATGATGACCCTTATTTGTAGCCGAGTTTTGAAACATTATTTCAAAAACATGGCAAATTAGTCTGATGAAAGGTAAAGACGTGAAGTTAACTTTGCTGTCTTTCAAGAGGAGTATTTAATTATTATGTTTTCAATATTCAAAAAATTAGCATGGTTTTTTAAAGCGCATAAAAAGCGGTATATCATTGCACTGTTAGCCATTGCGATTGTCAACATGTTCGAAATTTTACCACCCCGTTTAATCGGCATGGCCATTGATGACATTCACACAGGGCGACTAACGTCTGGCTTGTTATGGCGCTACATGGCCCTTTTACTTTTAACAACTGTTGGGTCTTATGCTTTCGGTTATATTTGGCGGTATCAACTATTTGGTGGTGGCTTTTTACTCGAAAAAAGCATTCGCTTTAAAATCATGGCTCATTTGCTTCGAATGAAGCCTAAATTTTATCAAAAATTTCGAACAGGCGACATTATGGCAAGGGCGACCAGTGACTTAGAAAGTGTTGAAACAACAGCTGGTTATGGGATTTTAACGTTGTTTGATGCCACCGCTTTTATGGGGGTTATTTTACTGATGATGTTTTTAACCACCAACTGGCAACTTACATTGGCAGCTGTCATTCCGTTACCGATACATGCTTATTTAATGACGAAGCTCGGTGCGATTTATGACAAAAGATATGATGCTTCTCAAGCTGCATTTAGTGAACTGAATGATCATGTGTTAGAATCCATTTCGGGAACGCGTGTGATTCGCGCTTACGTGAGGGAGCGTGCTGAAATCGATCGCTTTGCGAAGCAGACAGAAGATGTTTATGCGAAAAATAAAAAAGTGGAAGCCCTTGATGCGCTTTGGGGACCGGCAACACGCATTTTAGTGGGCCTGAGTTTTTTGATTACCATGACATATGGGGCGTCTTTAATTTTAGAAGGTCAGATGACCGTTGGTGATTTGATTACGTTTAATGTTTACTTAGGCATGCTCATTTGGCCCTTATTTGCCATTGGTGAGCTAATTAACGTGATGCAACGCGGGAAAACATCTCTTGAACGTATTAATGAATTACTCGATGTACCATCAGATGTGACTGATGCAGCAGATGCTGTCACAACGGTTGATTCACCACAAGTCATTGCATTTAAACAATTGAACTTTACTTACCCTGAACGTGCACAACCTGCGTTAAAACAGATCAGCTTTACGATTAAAAAAGGTGAAACCATTGGCATTGTCGGCAAAACAGGCAGTGGGAAAACAACGCTGATCAGGCAATTGTTACGTCAATATCCGATCGAAGCTAAGAAAGTTTTCGTCGATGGCATTCCCCTTGAGCAGGTGAGACAAGAAGAAGTGCTCAGTTGGATGGGTTATGTCCCGCAAGCGCATATGTTATTTTCTAAGTCGGTTAAAGCCAATATTTTATATGGCTTAACAGAAGCAACGGATGATGATTTAAAGCATGTCATTAAGCTGGCAGCTTTGACAGATGATCTTGCGTTTTTCACTGACGGATTAGACACCATTGTTGGCGAAAAAGGCATTTCACTTTCGGGTGGACAAAAACAGCGCATTTCCATTGCGCGGGCGATCGCAGTCAATCCTGAAATTTTAATTTTAGACGATTCTTTATCAGCAGTTGATGCCAAGACAGAGACAAAAATCATCGAAAATATTAAACGAGAACGAGAAGGAAAAACAACCCTTATTACAGCACATCGCATGTCTGCGGTCAAGCATGCTCATCACATCATTGTCATGGATGAAGGGCGCATCATTCAGATCGGAACGCATGAGGCATTAATGGCAGCTGGCGGTTGGTATAAAGAACAGTACGAGCATCAAAATTTGCAACTTGGAGGTGAATAAAGCATGGATCATCCCAAATGGACCCTTTATCTCGAAGACATCATGGTTTTGTTTGGAAAAACTAAAACGAAAGTTGATGCATTGAAAAAGCAAGAGGAAGACATAAATGATAAAAAATAAAACAGCTAAAAAATTATTTCAGTATGCATGGGGTGAAAAGAAGTTAATGAGTGTGGCATTGATCATGTTGTTTGTGTCCATTATCACAGAATTGCTTGCACCGCTGCTGATGATGAACATCATTGATCACCACATCGTTACCCAGACGTTAACAAGTGATACGATGCCAGCCATTGTCCGATTAGCCATCCTTTATTTTGGATTGATTGCGACCAGTGCGATTTTTGCTTATGGACAACGTTATTTTCTCGGTTTATCGGCAGAAAAAATCATTAAAAAAATGCGGCAAGACGTGTTTAGTCATATCCAAACGATGCCGATTAAGTATTTTGATAACTTACCAGCGGGAAAAATTGTCTCTCGCATTACGAATGATACATCTAGTGCGAGAAATCTTTACTTAAACATCTTAACCAACTTTGTAGCAGGTGGACTTCAGATGCTGGGTGTGTTGATTGCTTTGTACGTTCTTGATGTGAGGTTCGCATTGATTTGTACGTTGATTATCCCCATTTTATTTATTTGGATTAAATTTTATCGAAAATTAGCAACAGTTTACAACCAGAAAATCCGATCACGTCTGTCAGATATTAATGGGATGTTAAACGAAAGCATTTCTGGGATGCCCATTATCCAAGCTTTTCGTGGTGAAAAACGAACAAGTGATGAATTTCAAGAAATGAATGAAGATTACTATGAAAATCAACGTAAAATGTTAAACTTAGATGCGGCAACAGGTTGGAACATGCTTTCAGTTTTGCAAAATTTAGCGCTACTTGCCATCGTTTGGTTTTTTGGTGGTCAATTTTTGCAAACCCATACAGCTGTTTCAGTCGGATTGTTATATACCTTTATCGACTATTTGAACCGGTTGTTCAGACCGATTATGGGAATTGTTGGTCAACTTTCAACCCTTGAAGCGTCGATCGTTTCATCAAGTCGTGTCTTTGAATTAATGGCAGAAGAAAACGAGATATTGAGTGAGCAGATTGTCCCCCGCTATGCAGGAAATGTCTTATTTGAACACGTCGATTTTGCTTATGATGAAAACAACCCCGTGCTAAAAGACATCACATTGAGTGCCAAATGTGGTGAAACAGTTGCGTTGGTGGGTCATACAGGATCAGGAAAAAGTTCCATTATGAGTGCATTATTTGGCTTTTATCCGTATCAAAAAGGTCGGATCAGCATTGATGGTAAAGACATTAACGACATACCGAAACAAGAATATCGCCAACATATGGGGATTGTCTTACAAGATGCTTACTTGTTTGCCGGCACCATTGCCAGTAATATTGGGTTAGACAATCCGAACATTTCCCGTGCTAAAATTGAAGCTGCTTTGGAAGCAGTGGGTGCCATGGATTTTATTAACCAATTACCAGGTGGACTGGATGCGCCTGTTTTAGAAAGAGGAAGTACCTTTTCAACCGGACAGCGTCAGTTACTCTCCTTTGCTCGGGCACTCGCTTTTGATCCAGCGATTTTGATTTTAGATGAGGCCACTGCGAATATTGACACGGAAACAGAAGGACTCATTCAAAAGGCACTTTCCGTCCTGAAAAAAGGACGCACGACATTTGTGATTGCGCATCGGTTATCAACCATTCGGGATGCGGATCAAATTTTGGTTTTAGATCGTGGAGAAATTGTGGAGCGTGGGAATCATCAAACATTAATGGCACTCAAAGGAAAATATAATCACATGTATCAACTTCAATTACGAGGAAGTGGGCTGTCATTAAACGGGATTCATTTGGACAGTGGTAAATGAAAGTGAATCAAAGTTGAGGAGGAAATGAAGATGAGAAACGTCAGTTATTCGGTACTGGATTTCGTGCCCATTATTGAAGGTTACGGCGCAAAAGAAGCTTATTTGCAATCAATCGCATTGGCGCAGCATGTTGAACAATTGGGATATGGTCGTTATTGGATTTCAGAACATCATAACATGCCAGGGATTGCCAGTGCAGCGACCCCGCTTGTGATGAGTTACATTGCAGGGGCGACGAAGCACATTCGCATAGGTGCTGGTGGTGTGATGTTACCGAATCATGCGCCTTTGATTGTGGCAGAACAGTTTGGCACCCTTGAAGCGATGTATCCAAGACGGATTGATTTAGGACTTGGTCGAGCGCCTGGGACGGATCGTCAAACGGCCAGGGCTTTAAGAAGAAATCGTCTTACAAATGGCGATGATTTTCCTGAACAGTTAGCAGAATTGCGACATTATTTTAAGTCACCAAGCAGTGGTCAAGCTGTTCGTGCCATTCCCGGAGAAGGTCAAGACATCCCCATTTGGCTACTCGGATCAAGTGATTTTAGTGCACGACTGGCGGCGAAACTGGGCTTACCTTTTGCTTTTGCCAGCCATTTTGCACCTGCTCACCTTTTGCCAGCTTTGAAAATTTATCGAGAGATGTTTCAACCGTCAGAAGTGTTGCAAAAACCGTATGCGATGGCTGCTGTTAACATTTTTGCAGCTGACACGCATGCAGAAGCTGAGAAAATAGCGACCAGTGCGACCTTACAATTTTTAAGTTTAATTCGTAACATGCCAGGAAAATTACCGAAACCGGTTGATCACCTGGCTGGTTATGTGTCAGAGCAAGAGCAAGCCGTCGTTAAAAGTCAATATGAATATACCTTTATCGGAACAGGAACAGCAGTGAAAGCTGATTTGGAACGTTTTATCGAATGGACTGAGGTCGATGAAGTGATGATCGTTTCCTCAGCTTATGACCTTGAAGCAAGAAAACGCACCTACGACATTGTGGCAGAAGTGATCGGAATGAAAGGATAGATCGATGATGAAAAAAGAACAGTTAAAAGAAACATTATCCCCATTAAGTTATTATGTCACGCAAGAAAATGGAACGGAACGACCGTTTGATAATGCGTTTGACGACCATTTTGAGGCTGGCTTGTATGTCGATATCGTCAGTGGGGAACCCCTTTTCACCAGCAAAGAAAAATACAACAGTGGGTGCGGTTGGCCTGCTTTTACAAAGCCTATTGAAAAAAAAGCCATTGAATACAAACGTGATTCATCGCACGGTATGGAACGAACAGAGGTTAGAAGCAAAGCAGCAGACAGCCATTTGGGACATGTTTTTACCGATGGTCCCATTGATGAGGGCGGTCTTCGCTACTGTATTAATTCTGCTGCTTTACGCTTTATTCCTGTTGCAGAACTAGAAGCAGCGGGGTATGAAGCGTATTTACCTTTGTTTGAGTCACAAGATGAAGAATCAAGCGATGAAACATAATAGGTAAACAACCGTTGCATGACCTTTAAATGTAACGACCGATGGCATTTTTGAAAGCCAAACCATCGCGTTAGATGGTTAGGGACTTGACTATTTCTGTTAAGTCAGCTATAATAGGATTATCTTAAATAAAGGAGCTTGATCAATCGTGTGGATTTTCTTCCTCTAATAACAGCTAAAGAGCTGGCTAAATTAAGTAGGCTGTTTTTGGTGAGCTTATTTTTAGCAATTGAGAAGAACAATGAACACGAATGCAAGCATTTTTATCAACGGTTGAAGCCAATCAAAATAATGAAAAAGTGCACTTTTTAAGTTTCTTTTTTGCTGTTTTGTTCGCACATTTTCACCTGACATGCGATTCGTGGACATTGTTCATGGATCGTTTTTTGGGTATAAGGATTGGTGAATAACATGATGGAACGTAAAGAAAGGGCATTAATCATTGGTGTGAACGTTAACAATGATCCCCATTTTGAAGAATCAATAAAAGAATTAAAAAATTTGGCACTGGCTTGTGACCTTGAACCTGTTGGTGAAGTGTTGCAGAACTTACCTAAGGTGCATACCGGGCATTATGTCGGGTCGGGTAAATTAGAAGAAATTAGCCGGTGCATTGACAGTGAAGAAATTGATGTGGTGGTTTTTGAGGATGAATTGACGCCGTCACAGATGAGAAATTTAGGAAAGTTGTTAAGTGTTGAAATATTAGATCGAACCCGTTTGATTTTAGAAATTTTTGCTCGTCGATCTAAAACGAGAGAAGCAAAACTGCAAGTGGAAGTGGCGAACTTGAAGTATATTCTGCCACGATTAAGAGACAGTAATCAAAATTTTAATCGTCAGCGTGGCGGTGGTTTAAAAAACCGTGGTGCTGGGGAAACAAAGTTGGAACTCGATCGTCGTAAACTTGAAATTAAAATTTCGGAAATGGAGAAAGAATTAAAAAGCATTGCACTTAATCGAGAAGTGAGACGTAAAAGAAGACAGCAATCAGGTGTTCCACTTGTCGCATTGGTCGGTTATACGAATGCAGGGAAATCAACGTTAATGAATGCGATGATCAAAAAATATCATGACGTCGAAGACAAGCTTGTTTTTGAAAAAGACATGCTCTTTGCGACGTTAGAAACAGCTGTGCGACACATTCAATTTGGAGATGGAAAGCGAATTTTATTATCTGATACAGTTGGATTTATTCATAAATTGCCGCATCACTTGGTACGTGCTTTTCATTCGACATTGGAAGAAGTAAAAGAAGCGGATTTGCTGTTACATGTGGTCGATTGTTCAAATCCAAATTATGAAAAGCATTTGGCGGTTACGCATGCCACCCTTGACATGTTAGGCGCAACTCACATTGACCAATTGATTGTTTATAACAAAATCGACGTGCTGAATGATGACATCACGTTACCTCATGGAAATGATCATGTGTCTGTGTCTGCTAAAAAAGACGTGGGCTTTTCGCAATTGATTGCGTTGATGATGCAGCAGTTATTTAAAGCGAATCATGAATGTCAACTGTTGATTCCCCACGAAAAAAGTCAACTTATTTCTGATTTGAAAGTCGATGGAACACTTTTGGATATTGTTTATGTAGAAAAAGGCGCATTGGTGACAGCCGAACTCTCAAAGCACGCGATTGAACGTTATCAAGCCTTTATTCATCAGACATAATCAACGTTTTTTGATCATTTTTTTGCTGGGTCTGGAGATATCAAAGGTTAAATGGAAAAAGTTTCAAATCATCTCGAAATTTAACATCAAATGTGGTAAAATGTAGGCGTGATGAAAAAGGAGCGAAAATGATGGCAAAAGATGAAGGAAATGGTTTTGTTTTTGGCAGGGTTGTCGAGAAAATGGGATTCATGCCGCCTATGTGCAAAAAGGCGTTTAGGTGCTCATGATCCAAGTTGGTGTCACAGGTTGGGGTGATCATGATTCATTGTATCCAGAGAAAACAGCAGCTAAACACAAATTAGGGATCTATGGCAAATATTTTTCGATTGTCGAACTTGATGCTTCTTTTTATGCGTTGCAGCCACATCGTCATTATCACAATTGGATCGGGCAGACACCGGATCATTTCTCTTTTGTGATCAAACCACAACAAGCCATCACAGGTCATAAAAAAGGAAAAACGATTGCGCAATTAAAAGATGAAATCAAAGCATTTCGTCAATCGCTCACACCTGTTGTAGAAGCGGAAAAACTCAAAGCGGTCTTGATTCAATTCCCACCTCAATTTTCATGTTTACCTAAAAATGTGGCTTATTTACGTTTTTTAAAAGAACAGATGCAAGACTTTCCTTGTGCGTTGGAATTTCGTCATCAAACATGGTTTAATGAGATTTATGCCCATGAAACATTGGCATTTATGAAACAAGAAGGGTTTATTCACACCATCGTTGATGCGCCACAAGTGGGCATGGGAAGTGTGCCCACTGTTTTAGAAGCGACACATCCTGAGTTAACGCTGATTCGTTTTCATGGTCGAAACATATCAGGATGGAATCCAGAAAATAAAGACAATTGGCGTCAAGTGAGGTATCTGTATCGGTATAAAGAGCAAGAATTGTTAGAATGGGTGACAAACATTCATGTGTTGACGCAGCAATCGCAAAACATTTGTTTGATTTTTAACAATAACTCTGGTGGCGATGCAGCGCCTAATGCCAAAGAAATGATGAAATTATTAGGCCTTAAATATAACGAACAAGTGTCGTCTCAACTCCAATTATTTTAAAGGGTTAAAAAGTCAGTTTGGGAAGCAAGCACCAGGAACTGATTCAAAAATCAATCAAATTGCATCAAATTTAAGTGTAATCGTTTTTATAAAGCGATTATATGAATTAAAAACGTTTTCAACCAGGGGGGGG
>WRKJ01000037.1 GCA_009778135.1 Defluviitaleaceae bacterium | reverse complement strand
AAAAATGGAACCTTGCGACCACATTAATCGCTGCCACAGGTGCCACCATCACCAGCTTTATTTTAGCTTGGTATCGCGGTAGCTGGACTGATCTTGCTATAGGTATCGTCGTTTTCCGTTTCGTCGTGCGTTTAATAAGTGCATTACTCATTAGTGGCGCTTTATCATTTTTCCTTGGCAATCGTTTAGCAAAAGCAGGGGTTTTAAAGTCATATCCATTAGGTGCCGATTTCGATGAGCTTGCAAGCGAATAATCTCACATTTAAATACTTTAAAAATACAACGAAACCTGTGATTGAAAACCTTGATTTCACCGTTGAAAAAGGCACCATCACTTTATTAACAGGTAAAAGTGGTTCAGGAAAATCAACATTAGGTTATCTTCTATCCGGGCTTTATCCAGAGTCAGCTGGCTTTTTAACTTCAGGGAAAATCTGCATCGACGGTGTTGATATCACACAGCTCACGCCTAATCAACGCGTCCCTTATGTGACGATGATGTTTCAAAATCCAGATTTACAGTTTTGCATGAACAACTTAGAACAAGAACTGGCTTTCTGTTTAGAAAACATCGCTGTCCCAGAAGCAGATATCCCTGTGTTAACCACAGAAGCCATCGACTTTTTAAAGCTTGAACCTTTAAGAACCCAACCGTTTCATACCCTTTCTGGCGGTCAAAAGCAAAAATGTGCCCTTTGCTGCATCTTGGCATTAAACTCACAGTACATCATTTTAGACGAAGCATTTGCCAATATCGATCCTCAATCAACAAAAGAACTCATTGGCATGCTGCGTCAAATGAATGTCACAGTTTTAGCCATTGATCACAACATTGATTTATGGGAAGGTCACTATGATCAGTTAATCAGCTTAGATGGCAGCGCCGCAAAAGTCTTCGATTTAAAGTTGGATTTACCGCACACAGATGAAACCATTATTACAGCAACAGCCTTACAAGTTAACGGGATCGACTATCCCGATATAGAGATTAAAAAAGGCAGCATTAATGCCGTCGTTGGCGCAAGTGGATCAGGAAAGTCAACTTTTTTTAAAACACTGATTAAACAACATCCATATAAAGGCTCACTGCGCTTTAATCAACAAGAAGTGGCGAAAACACGTCGCAAGCGATTGTTTAATCAATGTGGCATCGTTTTTCAAAATCCAGCCAATCAGTTTTTAGCATTAACAACCTATGATGAAGTGTTATTCAGTGTAAAGCGTTGGTATAAAGACAAAAATACACAGTGGCAAGACGCAAAAACAATGGAACTCCTGCGCATGTTTAAACTAGACACGCACAAAAAGTATTCACCGTATATGCTAAGTGGTGGTCAACAACGTCGCCTCGCTGTGTTATCGATGATTGCAGGTTCTCAAGATGTGCTCATGCTTGATGAACCGACTTATGGACAAGATTATGAAAACATGTGTGCCATGATGCAACTGTTAAAAGAGAAAGCAGCAACAGGCTTGACCATTATTTTTGCCACGCACAACATGCAAATTGCCCAACAGTTTTCACATCAATTGATTACCATTGGAGGTGAAAAAGATGTCTAACCTATTAGAACGCATGAACCCTTTTTATAAATTCATTGCCATCTCTCTTGTCGCAACCCTTTTGACTTTTATCCATTCTTATGCAGCTAATTTTTGGGTTTTTATGGGCTGTCTCCTCATTTTTTTCTTGGGGACACGTCCTCAAACATGGTGGCGTGGTGCCAAAATCTTCATTCCCATCATTGGCGTTGGGATGGGCATCTTCTTAACAGGTGCCATTTGGGGCGATACAGGTGCAGAGAGTCAGTTTGGGACACTTACCCTTGCTTCGACACAAACTGGTTTAAACTTGCTGTGGCGGTTCTTTTCTTTTTCTGCCTTAGGGTTATTAATCTGTCTCACAACCGACGCTTATGACTTGGTTAAGTCCATTCAAAAACAAACAAAAATTCCACGAAAATTCACGTATGGCTTGATGTCAGCCGTTAATATGGTGCCGCATATGACGACAGAGTATCGCAATGCCCGCCTTGCCTTTGCAGTAAGAGGCGCAAAAGCAGGTCCGTTTTCTTTAAAAGTCATCTTTGCCATGTTGGTCAATTGCTTTAGATGGTCTGAAATGTTAGCAATTGCCATGATTTCTAAAGGGTTTCACGAGTAACGACGGATTGGCACTCAATCTCGTCAACTTAGCCCCTTTTTAAGCTGAAATGAACATCGTTTAGACACAGTTAACACATCATTTATACACCAGTCATACACACAAAGGAGAATTGCCATGACATTCACAGCACAAATTAGAAAAGAAGCAAATGAAATTTGGGAAGCAAGTTTTAATCACCCGTTTGTTCAAGGGATTGGAAATGGGACTTTATCTTTAGAACAGTTTAAGTACTACGTGTTGCAAGACGCTTATTATTTACACAACTTTGCTAAATGTCAAGCTTATGCAGGTGCGATGGCACCAGATCTTGCGACAACGGCCAGTCTCGCTGATCATGCGAAAGGGACTTATGAAGCCGAGCTGGCTTTGCATCGTGATTTTTCGAAGCGTTTAGGTGTAACTGAAGAAGAAAAAGCCACTTTTAAACCAGCACCGACGGCTTATGCCTATACATCACATCTGTTTCGCGCTGTTTTAACAGGTCAGTTAGGCGATGTGATCGCAGCCCTTTTGCCTTGTTACTGGCTTTATTATGAAGTCGGTGAAAAGCTTCAAGCTTGTACACCAGAAGAAAAGATTTATCAAGAATGGATTGCCACGTACGGAGGAGATTGGTTTAGAACCTTGGTCGAAGAACAAATCGACCGTTTAGATGCGTTGGCAGAAGTGGCAACTGAAGCTGATAAAGCCAGATGGAAGGAACATTTCATGATCAGCAGTCGTTACGAATTGGCTTTTTGGGAAATGGCGTATACACGAGAAACATGGTCCATTTAAATGCAGTTGCATTTAATCACAGATGGGGAGAAAACGCAACGAGAACTGGTTCGTATTTTAACAGCTGTTCATCCTTATGTCGATAAAATTCACCTTCGAGAAAAGGCAAAAACAGCGCGGGAACTTGCTGATTTAGTGACACAACTGTTACATCAAGGGATTGAACCTGGTAAATTGATGATCAATGACCGTGTTGATGTCGCCCATGCGTTTGAGTTGGGTGGCGTCCAACTGGCATTTCATAGTTTAGATGTCGCACGCGTTCGACAGGCTTTTCCGCATTTAGAAATTGGCTGTTCGATTCATTCTGTTGAAGAAGCCGCTCAAGCAACTAAAAAAGGCGCTGATTTTCTTTTATATGGACATGTTTTTCCAACCCAATCGAAAGTAGGTTTACCGCCACGTGGGACAACTGAGCTCAAAGCGATCACGACAACCTGTCAACTTCCCGTCATCGCCATTGGTGGCATTACGCCGAAAAACAAGCATCAACTTGTTGAAACCCATGTAGCTGGTCTTGCTGTCATGCGTGGTATTTTAGATGCAACCGACCCGATACAAGCGGTCAAAAACTATCGAAACATTGAATAAAGGAGGTGCATCACCTTGGGAAAGAATTGGGAAGTCATCGTCGTTGGGGGCGGCGTGATGGGCAATGCCATCGCTTATTATGTCCAACAATCTGGACGAAATGTGTTACTCCTTGAAAAAGAAACCATTGGAAACGGTGCTTCTTTTGCCGCAGCTGGCATGCTAGGTGCTGGCGGAGAAATGCATGAAGTCAACGACTTATTTAAATTAGCCCGATTGAGTCGCGACATGTTTGTGGATTTACAAGCTGACATTCAAGCATTGAGTGGTATTGACATTGAACTGATCAATCAAGGCATCATCAAATTAGCAACTGATCACGCAACGATGGATCAGTTACAAGCTGTGAGTCAACGTCACCAAGCTGTAGGAGAAAAAACCTACTGGTTGGATCGTGAAGCAATTTTAGCCAAAGAACCTGCTTTATCAGGTGATTTTCTCGGTGGTATTCTGATTGAAAATGACGGTCAAGTGAATGCTGTTCAGCTTACTAAAGGCCTTCACCAGAGTGCCCGTGCCCTCGGTGCTGCGATTCGAACGGGTGTTGATGTACATGATTTTGTGACCGAAAATGGGAAAATCACAGGCGTAACAACCAATCAAGGTCCGTTTTACGGAGAAAAAATCGTCGTTGCAAGTGGTGCTTGGAGTGTCGACTTGTTAAAAAAAGCAAACCTGAAACTCGACACATATCCAGTTAAAGGCGAAGCTTTATCTGTGATCACAGACAAAGCTTTCATTAACAGTAGCATTTTTTCAGAACAATGTTACATGGTCCCTAAGCACGGAAATCGTTTGATTATCGGTGCGACCATGACACCTGGTACATTTTCAACGCAAGTAAATGCCAGCGCAGTGGCAATGTTATTACAAGCAGCCATCAGTCTCATCCCTGAAATTGGACAAGCGACTTTTGAACGTGCTTGGGCAGGTATTCGCCCACAAACCTTTGATGAATTTCCATTTCTATCGCCTCATCCGACGACTGAAAATCTTTTTGTTTGTACAGGACACTATCGAAATGGGATTTTACTTGCGCCGATTAGCGGCAAGCTCATTGCGGATATGATCAATGGAAAGCCGCTTCCTCATTTTATCGATGCATTTAGCCTGACACGAAAGTAGGTGAAGACATGAAAATTACCATCAATGGGGATCTATTAGAAGTCCCCACAACTGTTACAACGGTCACGTCACTGCTTTCTCATTTCCAGTTGGGAGAAAAAGTGGTGATTGTCGAAAAAAACGGTGAAATTTTACAAAAAGAAGCCCATGAAACAGCGTCAGTCAGCAATGGTGATCGCTTTGAATTGGTGCATTTTGTTGGAGGAGGATAAAAATGTTAAAAATCGGAACGTATGAATTCCAATCACGTTTACTACTTGGGACAGGCAAGTATCCCAGCTTTGACATTCAAAAAGAAGCAGTTGATGTATCCGAAGCAGAAATTTTGACTTTTGCAGTACGTCGGATGAATATTTTTGAAGCCAGTCAGCCCAACTTCTTAGAGCAGTTAGATTTAAAAAAATATACACTATTACCCAATACGGCAGGTGCGAAAACAGCTGAAGAAGCTGTTCGCATTGCGCATTTAGCGAAAGCGTCAGGCTTATGTGACATGATTAAAGTGGAAGTGATCGGTTGCTGGAAAACATTGCTCCCTGATCCTGTGGAAACATTAAAAGCAACAGAGACATTACTCACTGATGGATTTACCGTGTTACCCTATACGTCTGATGATGTCGTATTAGCCAGAAAATTAGAAGAACTTGGTGCGCATGCCATTATGCCTGGTGCTTCTCCGATCGGTTCAGGTCAAGGCATTGTCAACCCATTGAATTTACAGTTCATCATTGAACAAGCCAACGTACCTGTCATTGTTGATGCAGGGATCGGTTCGCCAGCTGATGCCGCTTTGGCCATGGAGATCGGTGCTGACGGTGTCCTGCTTAACACGGCAGTTGCAAACGCGAAGGATCCAGTCAAAATGGCAAAAGCCATGGCGATGGCCATTGAAGCGGGTCGACTTGGCTTTGAAGCAGGACGCATCGCTAAAAAGACCCATGCCACTGCAAGTAGTCCAACAGAAGGCATGAGCAGTTCTTCATGAAACGGTATTCTAGACAAATTTTATTCAACCCCATTGGTGAAACGGGACAAACGACCTTAATGAAAAAACACGTACTGCTTATCGGGGTTGGTGCACTCGGGACTGCCATCGCTGAAGGGTTGGTTCGAGCTGGCATCAAAAAATTAACGTTAATTGACCGGGATTATGTGGAACTCAGTAATTTGCAACGTCAAACCCTCTATGTAGAAGCCGACGCCCACCAACAAATTCCGAAAGCAATCGCAGCTAAAAAACGTCTTCAAGACATGAACAGTGAAGTTGAAATCGAAGCCCATGTTGCAGATGCAAATCCTGAATTTTTAACCCCCTTATTAAAAGATGTCGCTTTGATCTTAGACGCAACAGATAACTTCGACATCCGCTTTGTGATCAATGATTTATCACAAAAATACAACATACCTTGGATTTATGGTGCTTGTGTCGGTAGTTATGGCATCACTTACACCATCATTCCCAAAGAAACCCCTTGTCTTCATTGCTTGTTAAAAGCCGTTCCCTTAGGTGGTGCCACTTGTGATACAGTCGGCATTATCGGCCCAACTGTCGGGATGGTTGTTGCTTATCAATTGACCGATGCTTTGAAAATTCTCACGGATAATCAAAAGCGCTTGCGCAAAAAGTTAATCTCCTTTGACCTGTGGGAAAACCAGCAATCAGCCATCGATGTGACAGATTTAAAAGAAGCAACTTGCCTTTCTTGTGGTACTGAGCCTACTTACCCTTACCTCACCTTTGCATCGCAAACAAAGACGGCCGTGCTTTGTGGTCGAAATGCTGTTCAAATTAGACCGGGTTCAACCATCCAGCTTAACCTTTCCCAACTCATGGCAACCTGGTCAACGCAAGGATTAACCGTTAAAATGAACCCTTTCCTCCTCCAACTAGAAAGTGACGATTTACGCATGGTTCTCTTTAAAGATGGTCGTGCCATGATTCACGGAACAAATGACCGGGCTGTTGCAAAAAAATTTTATTACCGTTACCTCGGATAGAAAGAAGGATGAAGATGAACCCATTAGAACAAACCGTTTTAACCATTGCAGGTAGTGACTCAGGCGCGGGCGCAGGCATTCAAGCAGATTTAAAGTCATTTGCTGCCCATGAGGTTTATGGTGCTAGTGTGATCACCGCCATTACAGCACAAAACACAACAGGTGTGACTGCCATTGAAGCATTAAGTCCAGAAATTGTGAAAGCACAACTGGATGCTGTTTTTACCGACTTAAACATCGTCGGTGTCAAAGTCGGAATGGTTACAGATCAAAGCATCATGCAACTGATTGCTGATGCCATTCAAACCTATCAACCCAAATACGTGGTCGTTGATCCTGTGATGGTCTCCACAACAGGACATACACTGCTAGAAGCTGATCAAATTGAAGCATTAACAACCATTTTACTCCCATTAGCAACAGTGATTACACCCAATTTACAAGAAGCAGAGGTGCTTCTGGGTTACAAAATAACGTCTTTTGAAGACATGAAAGTAGCGGCTAAAGCATTAGCCGAGATAACTGGCACAAATGTCTTAATAAAAGGTGGCCATTTTCCCTTCGAACAAAACGGTCGTAAAAAATCCATTGATGTTTTATCAACAGGAGAAACGTTTACAAAGGATTGGATTGAAACATCAGCGACTCATGGAACAGGTTGTAGCCTTTCTTCTGCCATTTGTGCCAATCTTGCAAAAGAGTTATCCTTGATTCATGCCATTGATGGGGCCAAGTATTATGTCCATCAAGGGATTGAACATGCTTATCAAGTCGGTCACGGCAGTTCTCCCATTCATCATTTCTACGATTTCTGGGAGGACAATTAATGACCGTTTTAACCATGGCTGAATTCAGGAGGCTCACCGATGAACTTTAAGAACCAACTCTATGTGATCACAGATGGCAAACCCCAGTTACTAGAACGCGTAGCGGAAGCTTTACGTGGTGGTGCAACTTGCATCCAATACCGAGAAAAAACAAAACCTATTGCTGAAATGGTCGAAGAAGCGACACTTTTAAAACAGTTATGTCACAAATATCACGTGCCTTTATTCATTAACGACCATCTTGACGTCGCAAAAGCCGTTAACGCTGATGGCCTACACTTGGGACAATCTGATTCAACCGTGGAAGAAGCACGTGAGCTTCTCGGAGACATTCCCATTGGTATCTCTGCCTGTACCGTCAACGAAGCACGTCTCGCTGAGGAAAAAGGTGCTGTCTATGTCGGCGTTGGTGCTGTTTTTCCAACCGCTAGTAAAAAGGACGCCACGCTTGTTTCTTTGGAAACAGCCAAAGCGATTAAAGCGAGCATCAAAATTCCCATGCTGTTAATTGGTGGCATTTCTTTGGAAACAGCCCAATTGATTAACATTCCTTACGATGGCCTCTGTGTCATTTCAGCTATTTTATCAGCTGATCAACCAAAAGAAGTGGCAGAAGCCATGCGCCATTTGATTGACAATCACACACACTGATCAAATAAAAATAACATCATCACCTGTTGGACATTGATGTTATTTTTATGTTGATGGGCCATTACTTACGTTTTGCTGCACTAGTAGTTCAAGTAATTTTCATACTCACGCATGACACCTTTAAGTTTTCTAATGGCGCGAGATTCCAACTGTCGAATCCGTTCACGACTAATCCCTTCTCGCTTTCCGATTTCAGCTAATGTTTTTACTTCTGCTCCAAACAAACCAAATCTGTGAATAATAATGAGTTGCTCACGGTCATCTAACAGTTGCAACCCTTCCCCAATCGCAACTTGGAGTTCTTCTGCTTCAACTGTTGAGCCTGCAACTGGCAATGCATCAGTGGATAACTGTGTAACACCCATATGAGGACTTAGCAGTTCACCGATTTCAGTGTCATCAGCAATTGAAATCGGTCGGTTTAACGAATCCCATTTTAACATATGACTCCTAACTTGTTGGACCAATTCGTATTTGTCTTCACTGATCTTGAGTTGCTCACATATTTCTTTTTTTGTCAGTTGATGTTTATGTTTAAATTCACATTTGACGATTTGTTGTAACGTTTCAAAAATATGCGTCGGGATTTTAATCATAAATCCTTCATCTGAAATCAAGCGTACCACACATTGCTTAATCCAATAAGTCGCATAAGTCGCAAAATTGTTCTCATAAGCAAAGTCAAATTTATCAACAGCACGTAAAAGCCCTTCTAATCCAACAGAGAATAAATCGTCGTAGGACAGCTTATGGTTATAAAAGGTTCGATAACTTCCGACAATTTTATGAACCAAATTTGCATTATTTAAAATGAGCCATTCTAATGCATCTTTGTCACCTGTTTCGCGGTATAATCTAAGAAATTTCATGTTATGTTGATAGTCAGAATCCTGATTCTGCATTAACTTCATCCAGTTTGCCATTTCTTCCCCTACTTTCTCGGTCTGGAACATTTCGGACAATATTGATATGTCTCTTTGCTCACATAGCCACAATAGGCACAGCTATTCAGTTGTTTCAATGCGTTTATTTCTTCAACGAGTCCTTTAATTTTTCGTTCTTGTCCAACAATATTTTCTCGCAAAGCTTTAATTTTAGGTGATGATGCTGTTTCACTTACTTGATCATTGTGAACATGCTCTCCAATTTCTTTGTAATATGACTTCTTCTTATCTCGCTCAACTTTTAAGGTGAGGCTCAACTGCGCCAATTTAGACAACCTTTTCCCCACTTTGTAACCTTCTTTACTAGCTCCGATCACTGAGCGGGCAACCAATTTAATTAAGCTCATACGTATCACCTCGTTATGTCATTATATTAATGGAAAATTGGAATTATGTTTGGAAATTATTTTCTAAGCATTTGAATAAATCTTTACAAATCACATATACTATAATGAATAAACTCAAAGGGGAAGAAAACAGATGACATTACTTGGTATTTTTATCGGAATTTCAGTCGCAGTAGTTGGTTTAGTTGTTTATAGCACCGTGGTCGTTTCAAGTCGACAAGAGCAAATTGCACAACGGGTTAGAGAAGAAAATAGCTTTAAAAGAGCACCTTATTCTTCCTATGCTGCTGATCGCTTTTCCTTTGAAATTGCTGAAGATCTCATGGAAAATGAACTAAAAGAATGTGGCGAATTGGAAAAAAAACATTTTTAAGTGTCAAAAGGAGTCGTTTCTCGTGATCATGAAACAACTCCTTTTGATTTATTTATCATTCTGCTAGACCATCAAAAATTTAAGCAACCTTTATTTCTATATTCTATAAGTGCCATTCTGGATCGGTTGATAAAACCTTTGATGCAACCCTATCTATTGGATTTGACTTTGTGTAATGGCAACTTCTTGTGAGATTTGAGTCGCCATTAAAAATCCTTCTTTAAAAGCATAAGTGAGCTTCATTTCTTCCAAAAGAAGCTTTTGATAAGATGCATTATCATACTGAACTGATGCTTGCTCACCCAACAGTTCTTCAAATTGATTGAGCATATCATGATACGCTTCTAAAATTTTTTTAAACCTTGGATCACTTTCTGCCAGGTGCTTAGTGATTCTATCCTCAATGTTTCCATTCATATACTTTCCATATAAATCTTCTATTTTTAGCATACTCTCTCCTCCTTGAGATAAATTATCTCTATTTTACCATACAATTCGTTTGGTTTCAAGTCATAACCCTACATTTTGTAGTATGATAGATATAGGTGATGAAAATGGATTATAGAGAACGATTTAAAAATTTAAGAATTGACAATGATTTAACACAGGCTGATATCGGTAACATTTGCAATGTAACCTATCAAGCTGTTGCCCATTGGGAAGCAAAAAGACGAGATATGCCGATTGACTGCGTGATAAAGTTATGTGAATTTTATAATGTGAGTAGTGACTCTATTTTGGGTGTTAAGTTAAGAAGTTAACAGTTGCAGTATCATCTTTAAAGAAAAATTTTGAAATCTACGGTGTAGTCAACATACTTTTAGGCGTAATACCATGTTTATTCTCTTTATTGATATCGGCTCAAATATTTCTCTTAATTTTTGTCTAATTTGGGTTGACATTCCTCCAATTATATGCTTGTGAAGTGAGTTGTTTCTTAGCTACTTAACACGAGGAGATGGCTGATTATATTCTTCTATCAAGACTTTCAGGCGAGTGATATTCTCTTGAATTTCTTTTTCTGCTCTCTCAACCGAAAAATCTTCCCCGCCACCCATTTCATGAATGAGTATTAATTCTTTTAAATGAACAACCCTCCAATCGTATTCTGATATTATCAAATTTAGTTGATTATTTTGGTTATTAGATTGCTCTTGAAGCGGGCTAAGATTTAGTGAATAAAACAAGTGTGGGTACTATATTCTATAAGTGCCATTCTGGATTTTCTTGAAAAAATTCCTCCACTAAATCAATTAAAATATTAATACGCTCATCTTCACTTTTGTCTTTGTAGTAAAAATCAACATGGGCTGTAAAAGGATACGAAGAATTTTGATTTACTTTTTCCTGAAACCATAATCCCATTAACTTCTTCAGCTCAACAGAATATAATTGACCTAAGGCGGTAAAATACCCATTCAAATAGGATTCAATTTTCAAATAAGAGACATCTCCTCTCAAGTACATCTTCGGATATTTTTTTAAGGCTAAAATGGTCTGAATAATAATATCACTATTGTTCATTTTACCCACACCCCCTTGGTATTTCATTACTAGAATCAAAATTTAATGCATCATTATATTCAAACATTGCTTGATATTCGGCTATTGGCATACCATTGGGACCAGTCATCGCATCAAATACCATTCCATCTTGAACAACTGCGACATGATTCTTCCAATTATTTATAGTTCCATGAGGAGAATTGACTGGCCCTAAAAAATCTGCACCTGGCATAATTGACTGATTAGGTGTCACCGTTAAAAACTGTCCTCCGATTTCTGCTTGAACTTGAGTAGCTAAGCTTCCGCAACCTCCACTGGATATTGTATTTAATATGTTTTCAGATGAACCAAGTCCCGATAAAAAATCATCTAATACACAACTAAATGGATTGAGTCCAAACGGATCAATCCATACATTCGGATTACTCACATACCCATACAATGTTGGATTGTTACCTGCTAAACCAATCGGGTCTTGCGTAATATATTGTCCAAGTTGCGGGTCATAATAACGGTGGCGGTTGTAATAAAGCTCTGTT
>WRKJ01000036.1 GCA_009778135.1 Defluviitaleaceae bacterium | reverse complement strand
TTGATAATCTTTTGCCTGTACTGTTGTCACTTCGTGCCAAAAGTCGGCTTCAAGATTTCATCGGAAGTTCACACACTCGACTTCGCTTTTAATTATACCATATTTTGATCATTTTAAAAATACATGCTCTGTGATCGGTCGTCGATATCCAACTTCCAATAGGCAAAATTGGTTTGTGGATAACTACGCTTTCATTCAATTTTTTTGCAAAAAAACTCGATTTTTGCTTCTAAATGTGCTATAATTGTGGAAAACTTCGGAGTTGTCTTTTGGTTTAAAAAGGCGCTTTCTTATGCAAGTTGTAAAATGATGGAGGTGCATCCATGGAAGAGTACCAGTCAATATGGGACAAAGTTGTAGGAGAAATGAAATTATCAATATCAGAGCAGTCTTTTGAAATGACATTATCTACGCCGAAACAAGCTTATAAAAGAGAGAATAAAGTTTATGTTTCAGTGGCTAATGAACATGAGCGCTTCATGTTAGATAAGTTTTATTTTCAAGATATTTCAAAAACGTTGGATGAAATATCAGGAGAGTCGCTAGAGTTAAAGTTTGTGACACCGGATTATATTGAGAAGCAACAGCAGAAATATAGTTTAGTCGAAGCAGATCCGAATATTCACAACTACTATCGAGGCAATTTAAATGCAACGTATACGTTCGAACGTTATGTCGCTGGAAAGAGCAATCGTCTTGCTTATATGCTTGCTTTACAAGTTGCAGATCGGCCAGCTGAGGTGGCGAATCCTTTTTATATTTTTGGTGGTGTTGGATTAGGAAAGACTCACTTGATGCAAGCGGTTGGCAACCAAATGTTAGATAACAACCCGAACACCAAACTTTTGTATTGCACATCAGAAAAGTTTGTGGATGATTACCGCATTGCGACGATGAAAAAGAACTTCGATGACTTTAAGAAGAAGTATCGAGAAGTTGATGTTTTATTGATTGATGATATTCAATTTCTTGCCAAGAAAGAACAAACTCAAGAGGAATTTTTCAACACGTTTAACGACTTGTATAATGATAATAAACAAATTATCATCACTTCTGATCGACCGGCTTCTGACCTTAAAGACATGATGGACAGGTTGACGTCTCGTTTTGAATGGGGCATGCAAGCAGATATCCAAACGCCAGATATTCAAACGAGAATGGACATTATGAGAAGAAAGCTCTCTGGAGAAAATATTTCACCGAGTGACTTTCCAGAAGAAGTATTGGAGTTTATTGCAACGAAGTTTCACAGCAATGTTCGGACATTAGAAGGTGCTTTGAAAAGGTTGATTTTTTATGCAACCATTAACAATTCTGAGTTCACCATTGAACTGGCTAATGATGCACTTAGACAACTCATTAAAGAAGAGAAACATTCATCGAAGATTGATGTTAAAAATATTATTAAGGAAACAGCAGCACATTATGGGATTTCAACATTGGATATTATTTCTAAGAAACGAAAGAAAGAAATCGCATTGGCACGTCAAGTCGCCATGTATTTGATGCGTGAACTAACAGAAGCTTCTTATCCGAAAATTGGCGATTCATTTGGAGGTCGAGATCACAGTACCGCCATGCATAGTTGTAAAAAAATTGAGAAACAAATGAAAGCAGATATGGCACTAGAGACAACGGTTAAAACATTGAAGAAGTTGTTTATCTGACCCGAGTGAAACAGGAGGATTTTGAAGTGAAAATTAAACTGAATAGACAAGCCTTGATTGGCAAATTAAATCATGTAACGAAAGCTTTGCCGGTTAAAACGACACTTTCAATTTTAACAGGAATCAAGTTTCTCACAACTGAACAAGGTGTTTCTTTAACAGGAAGTGACTCAGATATTACCATCCATACCTCATTGCCACTCAAGATTTTGACAGAAAAAGAAGAAGCTGTCACACTGATTGAAATCGAAGAACCAGGTGGGATTGTGATCCCTGGCAAGTACTTTTTTGAAATTATTAAGAAACTTGAAGCACAAACCATTGAAATTCATACATTTGATGACAATGATATTTTGATTCGTGGGGATAAAGGCGAGTACACCCTTAAAGGATTGCCTGTTGAAAACTATCCACAGATTGAGTTGTCAAATGTTTTACATCACTTTACACTGCCAACAGCTGAGCTTAAAACGATTGTCAATCAAACGATCTTCTCGGTGGCAGTTAATGAATCACGACCGGCTTTAACAGGTATTAATTTTAAGTATGGTGAGGGGACATTGGCTTGTACAGCGACAGATAGCTTCAGGTTATCTCAACGTACCATTGGCTTTGCAGATGAAACACTATCTGATTTTAACGTGACAATCCCGGGTAGAAGTTTATCCGAATTGGGGAAAACGATTGATCTTAACGACCCTCATACGGTTATCAGCATTACGAATAACCAGATTTTATTTGAAAATGCGGATGTGTCCTTTCAGTCACGCTTATTAGAAGGTGTTTACCCAGATGTGGCTGCTTTTATTCCAACCAGTTTTGAAATCAAAGTGCGTGTGAGCCATCGTGAACTGTTTAGTGCGGTTGACCGTGTGTCGTTAATGGCTAGAGAAGATCGTGCTAATGTGGCGAAGATTTCAATATTACCAGAAGAAAATCATATCATTATGAAGTCTAATGCTTCGGAAATTGGAAAAATTGAAGAGGTTGTTAAAATTCAAGAGCAGACTGGCTCAAAACTTTCAATGGCGTGTAGCTCTTTATTTTTACTGGATGCATTAAAAGCCATTGAATATTCAGGTGGCAGTGTGACCTTTGGGTTCAACGGAGATATGAAGCCATTTGTGATACTTGATGATCAAGATGTGGCAAACTTGCAACTTATCGTCCCTGTTAGACTAGAAGAATGATTTAGTTCCCACTGAGAAGCCACTGACTGGCAACGCGTTCGATGAGACCGACCGTAAGGGAGAGGCGAATTGAATTAACCCGCACAAAAAAACTGCCGATAGAAGCACGTCATTCGTTTTCTATGGGCAGTTTTTGTTCTTTTTCAATGTTTAGACAGACAGTGTATGGAATGTTTATTTCAAACAAAAGCGAGCGGAACCAAATGGGTTTTTGCAATGTTTGTGCGTTTTGTAAGTGTAAGTAAAGTTTAAAAAAGTATTGGGAGGACTGATTTAAAGTTATCTGTAACGTTGTCTCGTTTAAAGGGTTCGTAATTGTCAATTACGGGTCGTCTCGTAGTTGTCTGTAAGAATGTCTTGTAGGTTTTTTATTAGGTCTAGTTTGCTCGTTCCATTTTCACCGGTAGATCCAATCATTTCAATTTAAACAAAGTTGTATGGAGATGAAGAGATGACAAGTCGTCCATACACTTCATCATATTCAAATAGGAGAAGCGGTGGCTGTGCGTTTGTTCGGGCATGGAAAAGAAATTTAAGTCGTTCTAAAAGCGCGTTTTAGTCAACCTCAGGAACCTCTCATTCATAAATGGGATCAAGGGAAATGACCCTTTCTCCAGCATCAAAGTTAGATCTCGCAATGATGGCTTCATTAACATCAACAAAGATAACAGAAAGCCGGAAATGATCGAGTCCAGCAGCTATTTTTATTGCTTGTGCTAAGTTACCAAAAAGTTCATTCATTTGTGAAAAAGTCAATTCGAAAGTTAGGATATAAAGAGCACGATTTTCATCATTCAATTCGATATCGTCTAAAAGGATGGTCATGGTAAATTCATAACCGTCTGCAAGTTCGAGTCTCACATCTTCACCTTCAACGGCAATTGTTTCGATAATCGTTGCTCTGTTTTCTTCAAAAAAAAGTTCAAATTGCATCCTTAACGCTTCTAGTGTTGGTTCAGTTTCTTCGACGTACGTGTAAGGATCATCAAGCGCTTCAATGTCATCGTTGTTTTGACACGCACTTAGCATAAATAGCAGTGTAAAGATACTTAAAACAAGGGATCGTTTTTTATACATGATCACTAGCTCCTTTGACTTGTTATTTGTTGACTGACTTGTTTTATTTCGTTACCCCTCGTTTGCACTTTTAATCTATTATACTATAAACTTTCGAAAAATACCACAAATGCTTGCAAAAAAAAACGAGCCATGGGCTCGCTTTTATCGAATGAAAAACTTATTTGTCTCTAGAATAGGTCCTTGTACCATCGGCATCGGTTGGAATTGTTGTTGTGGTATTGTTTGCACGGGCACTGGGATAAATTGGGGTTGCGTGGGCACTGGCATCGGCATTGGCGTCGGACCACAGCAAGGACGTGGTCCGCCCATGCCACCTGCAAGTGCACCGACTGCCAATCCACCTACAAAAGGTAAAAATCCAAAGCGCTGGTCTTGTTGATTAATGGGATAGTGGTTTAAGTTTGGAACTTGATTGATCATATAAAAGCCTCCTAATAGCTAGTGTCTTATTAGTTTATGATGAAGGCTAGGCAAGGGTGAGTTATTCTCTGATTAATAAAAAGGAATCAATGCTAGGTTGTCTAAACAAGTGTGAAAAAGTGTGAAATCTGGCTAAGCCATGAGAAACATGGAGGGTAAAGCGGTCTGCGAACTGGTAAGTACCGTCGTAAAATTGAAAGCATGGTGCGGATGGGCTTCTCGTATCTGCTAAGCCTAAACAATGTCCTGAAAGTTGGACGTGTAAGTTGTAATCAAAGGCCATGTTCGAGAAAGTAGGCAAGCTTGTAAGCAGTAGGTTGAAACGCATATCATGGATGTGCATGTGGAGTAGCTTTTCCATGTCTTGACGGTCATTCGTCGGATGTGCACCGATGAGATTAAGACCAAGTGGCGATTGATTAAACACTTGAACTGATTCATTGTTGAGCAGTCTGAAACCGACACTTGTTAAAACTTGAGTGGTCAATGTTTGATGCGTTAAATCATGATCGCCTAAAATAGCGATTTTTGCGAAGTTGGCTTGAAGTTGTTCGAGCAAATAAGTAACAGAATTTTCATATACTAATCCGAGAGGTGAAAACAGATTGCCTGTGAAAACAATGAGATCTGGATTTAAATGGTTGACAGTTTCAACCACATGTTCAAGAAGTGTTAAACAAGCTTCACTTCGGATGAAAAGATCGCTGATTTGAACGATTCGTGCACCATCAAAAGGTGCTGGAATATGAGCGGAGACGATAAATGTTTCATTGACATGGGGGCGCAGACGTCCGACATGGTGAAAGTAAAAATAAAACCCGATGACAAAAGTACCGATGATTGCAGTAAGTATAAGTAATTTTTTCATGACACTATTGTATCATAAAAGGCGTATTTGTGCTATAATTAAAATTAAATTTTATATTAGGAAGAAATCTAAGAGAAGAAAACGAATAGGGTAAGAGAAAACAGGTCTCAATTCGGTCTTTTTGACGTTTTTCAACTTTCTGATAAAAGAAAGACTTGACGTGCATGCAGGCGTTCTCTGAGATGGTGTACTTGAGGAAAAGAGGGATATGATGAATAAATTATTATTAATTGATGGCAACAGTTTAATGTTTAGGGCTTACTATTCGACTGCTTATGGTGGACGTTTAATGCAGCGTAAAGATGGATTTGTGACCAATGCGTTGCACGGGTTTATTAACATGATGAATAAGTTGGAAAAGGATTTTGAATATACGCATATTTTGGTGGCTTTTGATGCGGGGAAGAAGACGTTTCGCCACGATTTACTGGAGAGTTATAAGGATGGTCGGGCTGCCATGCCAGACGACTTTCGTGCACAAATCCCACTCATTAAGCAGTATTTGGATTTAATGAATGTGAAACGACATCAAGTCGACAGCTTTGAAGCTGATGATATCATTGGCACTTTTGCTCAAATGGGTTGTGACGAATCGTTTGAAAAGATTGATGTGATTACGGGAGATAAAGACTTGCTACAATTGGTCAATGACTGTGTGACGGTACATATTACCCGTAAAGGTGTCACAGAATTAGAAAGTTATACGCCGGTAGAGATTTTAGAAAAATACGAAACGACCCCAGATAAGATGGTTGATTTGAAGGGGATGATGGGTGATAATTCTGATAATTTGCCTGGGATTCCTGGGATTGGTGAGAAAACAGCGATCAAGTTGTTAAAAAAGTTTGGTTCTTTAGAGGAATTGCTCGCTCGGACTGATGAGTTGAAAGGGAAGCAAAAAGAAAAAGTGGAAGCTTACAAGGAACAAGCGTTACTCTGTAAAGAAATGGCGACCATTAAATGTGACATGAGCGATGTACCTGAAATGGTCGAATTAAAGGTTCAACCGAAAAATGAAGGTGCTTTACGAGACTTCTTTGTGGAGATGGAATTCAATTCTTTTTTACGTACCCTTCATGCCAGTATGGAGACTGAACATGTCGCGACTGAAATCAATCTGGTGACTGTCACTGATGTAACCCTTTTAAATGAGACATCTTTCCAAGATTGTGTCCTTCACGTTGAAATTTTTGAAGCTAATTATCATCAAAGCACCATTGTCGGCTTCGGGATCATGGATGAGACAGCTTGCTATTATGTGCCTTTTGACATTGCGAAACAGTCGCAATCTTTTCTTGATTTTTTAAGTTCAGAAAGCATTAAGAAGCAAGTTTTTGATGTAAAACGAGCAACAGTGGCTTTACTGTGGCAAGGCATTGTTTTAAAAGGCGTCGTCAGTGACATTTTGCTAAAGGCTTATGTCCTTAATCCGACGACAGCCGATACAGAATTTGCAAAAGTCGCCCTTCATTATGATTATGAACATGTCTTTTATGACGAGCAAGTTTATGGGAAAGGCGTAAAGCGAGCCATTCCTGAGTTAAAAGTGGTAGCAGAGCATGTAGCAAAAGTCGTCGCAGCGATTCACGTGTTGGATCCTTTAATGACGCAACAACTCCAAGAAACGGATCAATGGGCACTTTATCAGGAGATGGAATTGCCACTGGCGTTTATTTTAGCTGAAATGGAATTTACAGGCATGACTGTCGACGGTGAAGTGTTAGTCGCAATGGGTAAAGAGTTGAAACGTCGGATTGGTATCCTTGAAGCACATATTCAGACGTTGGCAGGCGTGAGGTTTAATGTGGGGTCGCCTAAACAATTAGGTCTGGTTTTGTTTGAAAAAATGGGATTGCCTGGGAAGAAAACGAAAACAGGTGTTTATTCTACTAACGCAGATGTTTTAGAAAAGCTTCGTGGGAGGCATGTCATTATTGAAGAGATCCTGGTTTATCGAACGTTGACGAAATTGTATTCCACTTATATCGAAGGGTTGCAAAAAGCCCGTTTTCCAGACGGGAAAGTGCATACGATTTTTAATCAGGCGTTAACGCAAACGGGGCGTTTGTCTTCAACGGATCCCAATGTGCAAAACATTCCCATTCGCTTAGAAGAAGGTCGGTTAATTCGAAAAGCTTTTGTGCCAAGTTGTGAGGACCGGGTGTTAATTGGTGCGGACTACTCTCAAATTGAGTTGCGTATTTTAGCGCATATGAGTCAGACAGAAAGTTTAATTGAAGCGTTTAATCAAGGAGAAGATGTTCATCGCAAAACGGCAGCAGAAGTGTTCAAAGTGCCCCTTGAAGAGGTGACGGAGGACCAACGACGGGGTGCTAAAGCCATTAATTTTGGGATTGTTTATGGTCAATCAGCTTTTGGTTTGTCTGAAAGTCTTGGGATTTCTATGTATAAAGCGAAAAAATATATTGAGGGCTATTTAAAAACGTATGCGGGCATTCAAACTTATATGGATGCTACAATTAAAGGTGCCGCTGAGACTGGTTATGTCCAGACTTTGTTTAATCGTCGGCGTTATATTCCAGAAATCAATAATAAAAGTTTCATGGTACGACAAATGGCTGAGCGGACAGCGATTAATGCCCCTGTTCAAGGGTCGGCTGCAGATATTATGAAGGTGGCCATGATTGAAGTGGATAAGCGGATGAAGGCACGAGGTGTTAAGTCGAAAATGGTTTTACAAGTACATGATGAATTGTTATTTGATGTGCCGAAAGATGAAATTCAGTTGATGATGGAAATGGTTCAAACAGCCATGGAACACACAACAGAACTTTCTGTTCCGTTAAGTGTTGAGATTAGCAGTGGAAAAAGTTGGTATGAGACCAAATAAATGTATAGACTGAAACAAAAGTGTACATCATAAAAAGGAGCTATAAAAATGGCAAGAACATTAGATAAAGATTTTAATTGTAGAAAAGAGTTAACCCTCGCTTTAATTGGTGGGAAGTGGAAAATGTTGATTCTATGGCGTTTGGGGAAGGAAGGTACGAAACGATTTAATGAGTTAAAAGAATTAATGCCTGGTGTGACACAAAAGATTTTAACCAGTCAACTTAGGGATTTAGAAGACGATCAGTTGGTGCATCGAGAAGTTTATCCAGAGATTCCACCCAAAGTCGAATATTCATTGACCGAATGTGGCCAAAGTTTGCTCCCAATATTGGAATCCATGTATCATTGGGGAACTGACTATTGTAAGGCTTATGACACAGAAGGTAAAATTCCTTTGAGCAAGTAGTTGCACCATTTCGTCGGTTTCATAAAAGGTGGTGGTTTCGTTGGGTGTCAAACAAGTAAAGCGTGGCTTTGCTTTAGAAGGAGGCGGCGCGAGAGGCTCTTATCATATGGGTGTTTGTAAAGCCTATCTTGAAGCAGGCTATGAGTTTCACGGTGCTGTTGGCACTTCTATTGGTGCCATTAATGCGGTGATGCTTGCCAGTGGCGAGTTTGATAAAGCCCTAGAGTTATGGGAGACTGTGACGATCGAACATTTGTTTGATCAAGCTTTTCTGGACGTTTTGAAGCTTGATCAGCATTTTCCTGGCAGCCTTACGACAGCTTTGAAGAAGTTGATTGTTGATCGAGGCATTGATCATTCTCGTATTAAAGCTGTGCTTGCAACTTACATTGACGAAAAAAAAGTGAGAGCATCAGGAATTGACTTTGGGTTGGTTACTTTTTCGCTTAGCGAAAGAAGGTCTTACGAAGTGTTTTTAAATGAGATACCCGAAGGAAAGTTGATTGATTATATTTTAGCAAGTGCTAAATTGCCTATTTTTATGCCGCTACATGTTGGCGATCATCGTTTTATTGATGGTGGTGTCATTAACAGTTGTCCGATTAACATGCTCATTGATCGAGACTATGATGAGATTATTGCCATTCGAACCAAGAGTTTCGGTGTGTTTAGACGTTATGATAAAAATGCAAATGTCACCCTCATTGAGACAGATGAACATCTGGGTCATTTTCTGGAATTTGATCTTGATAATGCGAGACGTAACATACGTCGGGGTTATTGTGATGGACTCAAAGTACTTCAAAGTTTGGCAGGTCGTCGTTATTATTTAAAAGATGTTCAGCTACAACGGGTTGTACAAAAATTTCTTAGCATACAAGCGCCTGATCTTGAAATGTTGAGCTATTTTAAGCGAGAAACCCTTGAAAAAAAACGTGTTTTGCTGGAGCGGGTGGTTCCTGACATCGGGGATTACTTGAATTTGGATAAGTCTTTTACTTACGAGCAATTGATGTTGGAAATGTTGGAATTTGTAGCGTTGAGAAAAGGAATTGATCGGTTCAAAGTTTATGCTTTTGATGAGTTTTGTAACTTAATCAAAAAGAAGCCGACAGCTCAAGCAGCCAATCTTTTAAGTAAAGTCGGTTTTGATTTTTCTGAAAAAAAAGCTATTTTAATCGAAGAAATTGTAAAATTAATCGTTTAAGGGTTGACGCTTTCTTGTCATCGTGGTAAAATCAGGGGAGTTTAAATTTCTTAAGAAAAGAGGAGACATGTACCATGAGGACAAGAACAGCCGTATTCACAGGGGTTGCAGCCATTGTCGCAGTTGTCGCAGCAATTTTTGTTATTAAGAAAGGGCCCCAGTTGAAAGAAGATTTGCTTGAAAAAGTAGATGCGCTAAAGGCCAAAATCAAAGATGTTGAAGTATCTGATGTTAAAGAGGCGATTCACGCAAAGCTAGTTGAGCTTAAAGCAGACATCAAAGCCTTTGATTGGGAAAAGCCTAAAAAAGAAGTTGAAAAAAAGTTTTATGAGTTTAAAAAGCAAATTCGTTCAGTTAAAAAGCATCTTCCCTTAGCGGAAGAAGGCGATGGCGAATTGGCAGTTCGTGTAGATTAAGAGAGTCGAAAGGCTTTCTTCCTCTCACGCACTGATTGATTAATAACTGAAAACGGAAATCAAATCAAAAAAGTTATTGACCTAGCGCTTTATTTGTGATATTATATGTCGGTACTTCGAAATGAGGCCCGTTGGTGAAATGGTTAACACACCTGCCTTTCACGCAGGCATTCACGGGTTCGAACCCCGTACGGGTCACCATTTTAACTTGGAGGATTAGCTCAGCTGGGAGAGCATCTGCCTGACTTGCAGAAGGTCGGCGGTTCGAGCCCGTCATCCTTCACCATAATGTTGAAAAGATTCTGTTAAGACACTTGATGCGAAGGCGTTATTTGAAAAACAGAGTGAAGTGTGTATTGAATCGTTTTTCTTAAGCGAAGTGCTTGAGAATTGATCATGATCTATTTTAAGTTAGTCCTGTTAGCTCAGTTGGTAGAGCATCTGACTTTTAATCAGAGGGTCAGAGGTTCGAATCCTCTACAGGACACCACTTATGATGCGGATGTGGCGGAATTGGCAGACGCGCTAGATTTAGGCTCTAGTACCTTTGGTGTGCAGGTTCAACTCCTGTCATCCGCACCAAAAATGAATTTAATGGCTATTATGATAAAGCTACGAAAACCTCACGATTGATGAGGTTTTTTATTTGATTGAATTTTCATATTTGATATTTAATCTTTTATAAGTGTAACAGTTCGTGAGAAAAATGAGCTGTTTTCGTGTGTTATAATTTTCTGCCTTTTCTTTTCTTTTTCGTGAAATGACAGCAAATTTCGGGGGCTCATTCTGGATTCTAACTGTTTTGTTGGGAAGAATTTTTAATTTTATCTGATTAAAGTTAGAAAAATCATCAAGTTATCTTTAAAATGTGATATAATGCTTGTACGCAGAAAGTTAACCTATCAAATGAGTTAAATTGACACTTTCGTGTCAAAGTTAATGATGAAGTAGGTACAAGTTTAACATGGGGTGGGTCATCATCCAGTTGGGCTTGATAGACGGGGCAAAGCGATGATTTTCTGGAAAAAGGTTGTACCGATTTTTTTGAAAGGAGCTGATGCCTATGTATAAGTATTTGGATTCTGGTGTTCGCTCGAAAGGAGAACACATGAGTGTTGCCGAAGCGATCGGGATAATGTTCACATTTGGTGTCTTTATCTTGAAGCTGCTGACGTACATTGATATTAATAGAAATCAAAAAAAGTAATCGTCTGAAACTTTTAGCGAAGTCGAACGATTACTTATTGGTATCTATTAGCTTTACTACCGTCTTTTCACGGTCTGCTAGAGGCGCTGCTTGCAGGTAGTGCCTCGTTTTTATTATATGTAAAGTATAGCATGGAAATACAGATATTTCAACTCTAAAACGAGAATTTTTTGATGCGATGTGAGACTAAATTAAACTTGGGTCAAAGAGAAACCAAATGGTTGCAAAGGTGCCTATTAAAATGAGAATGGTCAAGGATAAGATCAAGCGATACTTCTTTTTTAATTTGTTGATTTCTTGGATGTTTTGCGTGCGTGCAGCTTTGTAACCCGCTTTATGAGCAGCTTGAATGTCGTCGGTTTGTGCAGCTGTTTGACGATCTGTCTCTGCGAGAAGTGATGTCTCTTGACTTGGATGATCAAGTGAAGTTGCTAATTTATCTCGATGCTTTTGAATGGTATCATGCGTAACGGACCAGATATAG
>WRKJ01000035.1 GCA_009778135.1 Defluviitaleaceae bacterium | reverse complement strand
GCTACAGCCTGTTCCAGTCTTCCGCTAACACTTACTCCATGCCAAACTCCGCTCATTGGTAAAGTAGAAATATGATCTATTTCCATAAAATCATCCTCCGAGGTTAATTCTAGCTCTAACACATTATACTCTAATAAGATTTTTAATGCTTTTTCATTTACTTCCATTTCCAACATCTACCTGATTTATAGTTAACATGAACGACTATTGCTCCCACTACGATTTGCATCAGTGCTATCGCTACCAACAATGGTGCTGGTAGCGAATCAGTATATTGCAAGTGAAAAGCCACCCCAAAATCTGTATGATGATGAAGTGGCTTTAAATGCTTTGATCATTTGTAACTGTTCATTTAATGATATGTACTTTATTTTCCTTTGCAATCAATAATGTAGATTTAGCTTCTCACTTCGGATGAATTTTCTCAATCTACAATTTTGAAATGTTTTCTTTATAATAATTCAGTATCAAAAACACCTATATAATGTAGGTTATTAAACTTTTTTTCTCTATTTTTCACAATAATACTACCATCATAATACCAGAATGTTGCACTTGCTTTATTGATTTTTTTCTCTTTGCACACATGCTTAATATCATTCAAAACATCCTTTGTTACTGCTAACTCTTCTAGCAACTTATCCAATTTTACTGATTTAGAGTGTTGAAATGCCCCTAACCAATCTTCATCATACCATTTTTCATCAATATCTTCACAAAAACCGCAAACTTTATAATCTGGGCTGTCAATATCTACTTGAACATCATAATCAAGCTCAAAATAATCATGATAATTTTCATCAAAATTATCACCTATCCAAACATGTACTTTAGTTGTATCCTGACCTGTATAGTCCATTTATATCACTCCATTTTATCCCTTATTTCAATTTATCCGCATCTTATCCCCTATTAGGACAACCAAATCTCATATGTGCATCATGCATCCTATCTATTATTCCTGTCGCCTCAGCTTTATTTTGAGCTCCCTGCAACCCTTTAATTAGTTGATTGTGAAAATGCCTTCCAGCTCTACTACCGTGATGTAATCCATTTGGAAGTAGATTACCTGTGCTATCTCGTACATTAGTAAAGAATAGCTTTCCGTTTCCTGCATTTATTCTTACAGTGCCATTAAGTAATTCTCTGGCTGAGAATCCTAGTTCTCTAGCCTTTGCAGCCATTGAAACCGGGAACATTTCATGAAACCCACCGCCTGCTCTCAGCATTCGTTTTACATACTGAATATTCTGCTGAATCTGACTTGGAGTTGCATTATCGAACCAGCTAATGAAATTTTCTACTGTTTCAGCTGCAGTTCTTCCAATTTCCCAAGGTGCCCATCCAAACGGATCAACTTCAATATTTGTATCAAACACATAGCCATAAAGGGTTGGATTTCCACCTGCTAAACCGATTGGATCTTGGGTCATATACTGCCCTAGCTTTGGATCATAATACCTAAACCTATTGTAATAAATATCCCCCTCAAGCTCCACATCAGAATATTGTCCAGCGAATCTAAATGGCACAAAGTGTTCATCAAACAATCCATCATCAACAATCGTTCCATAATGTTTTTTAACAGGTCTTGGTCTAACATGCCCATTTATATCAAGGGTTTGCTCCCACACCTTCTGACCAGATTCATCATAAGCCTCAACCGGTGTACCAAGATAATCCGAAATAATCGAATAGTTCCCCTCACTTGTCAACTTCGCACTTGGTGTAAAGCCATCTTTAAACACCCATGTGGTCAATGTATCTTGCTGATTGGAAACCTCAAACTCATGTAATGGGTTATTGCCATCCCACACAAATTTGATCACTTTGGAATTGGTTGATTTCTCTACACGTCTACCAAAACTGTCATACTTAAATGAAACAACCTCACCATCAGGCTTTGTTACTTGCTTCAACATCCCATTGCCGTAATACGCATACTGCCAAGTCGGCCCATCTTGGTAAATACGATATGAATTGCCCTGCTTATCAAAGCCATAGTCCCAATCATTATCCCCCGGTGCTTCAACCTTCTTGATTAAATTCCCCTCGCCATCATGATGGTATGTTGCACCCTTTGTCACCAATTTTCCAAAGCCACCTTGATGGCTGTTCTTTAGCTCATTGGTATTGACTTCTGATTGCTCCAAGCGACTGCCTTTTCCATAAATCCGGTCGCTTTTATCTTTTGTTTGATAAAGGTTACCCACTTCATCTGTCCAACGGTATAGCTTATCCTCATAACCATATTCAGCACCTACAAGGTTCAAAAATCGGTCATAACTAAAGGTTGTTTTTTTGTCAGTTAGTTCATCCGTGATGCTTCCTAACAGGTGATTGGCAGTCCAACTATACTTTTTACGTCTCATTTCTCGGTTGTTGGCGCTAACGCTGTGCTTTGTCATCCGACCAATGATATCATATTGGCTTTCTGAAATAACACCGCCAGAAACCTTGCGCAGTTCTTCTTGACCTAAAGCATTATAGCTCATGGTTGCCGCCCATGGATCTTGTCCAACTTGTGCTCCTGCTAAATGGGATATTTGACCCATTTCATTGTGATTCATGGAAATCCTCGCACCTAAGCTACTTTCCACAAACGTCCGCATGCCTAGTTCGTTATAAGTACTTTTGATTCGGTGTCCATCTTGCATTTCTTCCACAATTCGACCAACGGCATCTCGCTTGAAGGTAAGGCTCACATCTTGATTCTTCGCTTCAATCAACTCACCGTTTTTATTATACACGAATTGATCGAAAGTGTCATCATTATGTTTTGCTGAAATCACACGGCCAAGTTTGTCATGGTCATAAGTTGTCCATCTTTTATTTGGACGCTTCACTGTTTTTACAAGCCCTGACAAATCACGAGTGTACGTGCGTGTGAGTCCATCAAAACCGACTTCTTTTTTAATATGTCCTTTTGCATCACGTTTGAATTCATAAGTTTCACCTTTTTCATTGGTAATTAAGGTGAGCTGACCGTTGTTATTGTATCCATAAGAGACTTTGCGATTGCGCTGTTTTCGTGATGTCACATTACCTAAGGCATCATAGGTCATCAACACTTCTGTATGCTTATCTTTTATACGGGTGATATCTTCATAGCCATTATAACTTAAATGTACCTCATTACCGTCAGGATTTTTGGTGTAAACCAAACGGTTAAGGGCATCGTATTCAAACCTTTGGACGGCACCTAATGGGTTGGCAGTGGCGATGCAATTACCACGGGCATCATATTTCCATTTTGATTTTGTCCCATCAGGCAATGTCACTTGCTTCACATTAAACTGCTGATCGTAGGCAAGTTCAATCTTTTCACCTTTGGCATTCATAATGGCTGACAGGAGCTTGCCATCTGTATAAGCATACGTTGTTTTGATGCCACATGGATCAGTGCTTTGTTTTAACGTCCCATCTTCATTGTAAAGCCATTGTTGCTTGTGACCCTCTGGGTTGGTTGATGAAATCACTCGCCCTTCATCATCATAGATCATTTTAATCTTGCCACCATCAGGTTGAATTTCCAGTTTAAGCTGCGCCCATTCATTGTATACAAAGGAAGTGATTCGATTTTCTTCATCAATTTGGCGCTCAAGCTGTAAGTGTTCGTTATAGTGATCCCTTTGCATAGAACCATCAGGATAAATCACTTTTGTACATATGTTGCGGCTGTCATAGTGATATTGGGTTACATAACCTTTCAAGTCAACCACTTCAGTGTAATTCAGCTTATCATGATAGCGTAACTCTCCACTTAACAGGTTGCCCTCTCCCCAAGACTTGGTAACACGAGCACCTGATTTTCTCCCATCATATTGCCAGTAGAAAGAATCTTTGTTTCGGTCTGTTTTTTGTACCATTAAATGATGAGAATAGCGGAGCTTTGTTGTTTGACCTAACGAATCAGTGATTTCAGTTAAATCTTGAGCATCATTGTACTGGTAATGTACCAACCCTTGATGTGTCCCGAAAGCATTTAAAGAAATGTCGGTTATTCTTCCTGCTTGATTGGTTGCAATGGTTAAACTTCTACCCACTGTATCCACTATTTCTTTCAAATGATGACGTTGATCATAGGTTAGAGAAATTTGATAGCCTTGTTCATTTTGAATATGATGTAACTGATAATGGGTGGGATTGTTTTTCTTTCGCTTGAAAACATAGGTGAGTCTTGTTTCCATTTCAAACAACTCATAATGACCCGCAACCCTTTTTAATCCCATCCCTTCTTTTTGATGAACATGTTCCTTTCCTACTTCCAAATAAGGGAACTGTTCGTAACGACCGTCAGCCAATACAATCCCAATGCTTTTAGCTTCTTTAAAGGTTTCAAGGCGCATTTCAAAGTTATGGTGCATGCCGTGACCTAAATCACCAATCGTCTGGCTATCACTGTACCAAGTGCGTTTCCAGACAAGGGGAATGATGCCAGGCAGTTCGAAGTCAATGCCTTCTGAAAACATACAACCTGTCACTGGATCAACAGGGTCAAAAACATTCCTTATCTTCTGTTTAACTCGATTGGTGAAATTGCGCACCGATTCTGTTCCACTTTGCCAAGTATTGGAAATCCAATTTTTTAACTGTGCAAATTTCTTGCCTAAGAAACTATTCTCCCATAAGACACTTAGGTTATACTTAAACATTTGCCATTTTCCCCATAGATAGGTACTGAAAGTTAACCACTTTGCCCCTATAAGAGCGCCCAATGTTCCCAAAAGTTTTCCGATGGCAGTGGTGGCGACAAAGGCAGAAACTTTACCTGCTATGGCTCCTAATGCGGCTAAAATCAATCCACCTGTCTTAATGACTGCCACCGCAACAACGACAACGACAATAACCACAACAACAACAGCAACAAGGGTCACTGCTGCATCCACGACTGTATCCCAAACATCCCCGACAAAATCCACTGTTGCATCCCAGCTTCTTTGTAACCAGTTACGATTATCTTCTTCTGGTTCTTCCACCACTTCTTCGTAAACGGCTTCTACCTCAATTTCTTCATTAAAGCTCGGAATGGCAATTCGGGCATAACCTGTCTGGGTAATATCACCACTCGCGTATAAGTGGGTATCGCCAATATCATGTTCCATATAAATTTGTGATTCGTCTCCAGATGCTACCAGTAAGTCTTTTTCAGATGTGATCTCAACACTTTCACCAGCCTGTATAAGAATGTTTTGTTCAGAATAAATATCCAAATTGTCAAAACTCTCAAATTCAATCCCAGCCTCATCCAATTTCATTTGTGAGCCATCATCAATTTTAAAGTGAACGTCTTGTTCAGCCAACACCATTTCATTGCCATAGGGTGTGTCTAGGCGCTTCACATTAGGGTTCGTCATGGTCGCTGAATTGCCACCATTCTTACGGACTGAATTAACAGCTAACGCTGAATTCTCATCATCACTCCCAAAATAAAGAGAAATGGTTGTTCCCTTTTCAGGCATACAGTAAAAAACATTGTCTGCTTGAGATGCAAAGGGAAACCAACAAGCAGTTTCAAGGGCTTGTTCGTTATCACAACCTAATTTTAGTTTTAAAGCCTGATTCCTAGCTTCTAATACTTCACCTAAAAGAGAGACCCCTTGTATCTTACAGTTATGTATGCGTACCCTTTGTTGCCCCCGTTCAAAGCCAATGGTATACTGGAATTCAAGGATACCATCATTTAAAAATGCCTTTACCGCTTCAACTAAATAAATATAACCTCTAAATGTCAGACGATTTCCTAACTCTAGGCGCTCTAAACTGGTGAACGTATACTTAGAAAAATCTCGCTCACTTACATTTAACCCCGCTTCCTTAGCCCGTTGATAACCCTGTGTATCTTTTTTTGATACGACATGCCTAATATCTGTTATTTTCCCTAACTGTTCAGGGATTCCAAAGAAAAATCTAGGTGTGTCACCTTTAATATCTGCTGTTAATGGAATGCCATGATGTGATGCTAATCGGATCAAGAATTCCCAATCACTTTCTCGGTATTGGCATAAAAATTGCCCAATTTCTCGGTCATTTCCTAAGGGTAAAAACCGTGCCCCTGAATGGGAAGCTAAAACTTGCCTAATGACCTCTGAGTAGCGCATTTTCTGATTCTGAAATGAGCGACTATATTCACCATCATCAAGTAAATGAGTATGCGACAACCCTTCAATCTCACAGGTATACACTTGATGTTGATGCCTAATCCTCACATTTGTTACACAGCCAGAAAACAAACGTTGTTCACCATCTTCAGTTTTCCCGTAAATGACAATGGGATCATTGTCTGTCATTTTTTCAATCCAAGTATCTTGTTCAGCCTCGTGGATGATCCCTTGAACCTTGATATAGGCATGTTCATTAAATGTATGAGTAAATGTAATATCTGTTATGATTTGAATGGGGTAGGGACAGTCTACGCGAATGCGATCATGTGTTAAAACTTGCGCCATATTTCCACCTCCTGTGTGTGTTTGTTTTTTTGCTAAAAATTAATCGACCTCTTGTCCATCATTAATAAAGTAAATCACGCCACCATGTCCACAAGTTAAAATACTCTCAGTCGTTAATGCCGGCTCACCTTCCACTAACACATCTTCTTTTCCATCTTCCCATTTCCCATATAACTCAGGGATACAACGTCTACCTTTAAGCGGCAACTCAACCCCACATTCAAAAGGAAACATCATGTCTTCTTGTGATGTTTTGACCACTTCATGAGGATTTTCCTCAGATAAGCAAACACCGAAACTTGGAATGTTATCACCGGGCACACTATCTGCAACATTCAATGCCGGTTTCCCTAGTAGATAGGTCCCATGGCAATAAGGGGCATCTAGTTGTCTCATATGTGAACCACAATGACAATGAATGACTGCGCCTGCTACAACAAATGATTCTTCTGTTTCTTCTGCCATTTATACCATCTCCTGTTTCTTGATTTTTACTTTTTCAAAGATAATGCCGTAAGCACCACGACGTAATAGACTTTCGGCAACATCTAACCGAACAACTAACTGATTGCCATAGCCCTTCACCTTAAACACACGATAATCTCCAACCAACTGTAAATCTAATACCAATGTGATAATCTTGTCAAATCTAAATTCACTTTCCTCCGACACACAATCCACAGTGGGTACTTGAAGCAAATCGTAAGAGACTTGATGCTTCTCTTTTTTATCAACCAAAACAACCGTTTGAAATTTAATTTCTGGTTGGTAAAGTCCTAATACCTTTTTAAATTTCTTAGCTATTAACAGCCCCGGTCGTTCATAGAAATCAGGATAATCTTTAAATAATTGATCTTCAACATAAACAACCTTCGTACTGACTGAGGCAGCTTTTGACATTTTTCCCCCGCTTCTAATTCTTGCTGTATGGTTTAAATCAGGATCTTGCTTGAGGATAAAATAATCCATTTATTAAGACACCTCACTTTCTGACGGTATCGTCGTATTGATCAACGTCGCATTTGTTAGATTAATACCTTCAAAAGTGACGGCTTTAGAAAAATCAATGTTAACCAATGTCGCATTTTCAAAATTTAAATAATGAAGCTCAGCACCTTCAAAGTCAACCTCTTCCATACGTGCCCCTGTGAAATCTAGTTCTAACAATTGGGCATTTTTAAAGCTGACTTGATGAAAAGTTGCGCCCTGAAAATCACAAGCAATCATTAAAGCTCTTTGAAACTGACTTTTGATAAACTGACTTCCTTTCCCTGATGAATAAGCCATTCTTAGTTCATTGAAATGTCCGCCTTGTAGTTCTACTTGTTCAAACATTTCATATTGATGTTCTTCATCTGTGCGCTCAAGCAACTTGATTACATCTTTTGGCTGTTTAGGCCGCCGATCTTCTACATAAACAGTGTAGTTAACATCTCGAAACTCACCGACTTGAATCACAAAAAGATCTTCTCGTAAAACAGCTTGATAAGCCATTGTTTTCACTGCTTCTTTAAGCGCCAAACGAATGAGTTCAATAATAATATCAGTATATTTGCTACTCTCTTCTAGTAATAGTGATTTAACATCCGCTGCAGAGATGTGAGGGGCATACGGGGATATATGCCGTTCTTTTTCAAGGTCTTTCTCGTATCCATTCATAAAAGAAAAAAGGTCCGAAACGTCATATTCACCCACACAGGCTTGCTCATCTAGGTACCAATCTTTATTGTACGCATCAATTCTAAACACATAATGTTTCGCTAGAATATTGGTGCGTAGCAGCGAGAAATGAAGATAAGACAAGGCATCTTTTTTACCTTTTTCTTGCATGTTAATAATTTTTTGACAATAAGTTTCGAAGCAACGGACAAATTTTCCAACCAACTCGCCTTCATGCTCATCCAAGTAAGTTTCAAGCGGTGCGACTTGTTTCATCCCAAGAATAGCTGCTTTTTTATAAAATTTATTTCTCGTATGCGTTTTTTTCATTTTCACACTAACCTCTAATTGGATCTGACTTCATAACCGATGATGGCTACGTCATCATCTATTTCAACTGATGCTAAATCACTGGCACTTATTTTGACACTTTCTTCTCCAACAATTTGAACTTCTTCTTCCGCTTTAATGACGATATTCTTCTGGGCATTAACTTTAATGTCTTTCTCACTATAGAGGACAATCCCATCATCTGGCTTTAATGTGATTTTCGAACTACCTTCATCAACTAGGATTCCTTCTGGTGACAATTCAATCACTTTCCCGCAGGCACTGCGTAAACTTTTAATATCTGGATCTTCTCGCATCATGCCACCACTAGGACCATCAGCAGTGCCACTTGGCGCTGAGCCACCGCTATCCATTACATTTGCTGAAGCTACCGCATTCTGAGTAGCAGTAGGTGGTGTGGCACTCACCGGCTCATGAACAGAACTAATGGCATACGCATGACCTTCATTTCCATCTGGCACGTATAAACGCACGCTGTCGGATAATTCAGGCATACAGTACCAACCACTTCCATCTTCAGAAGAATAAATCGTTGAGTAAGGGAAATAACATGCAGTTGACACACCTTGTTCTTTATCCATGTCTAAGTGAATTTTCACACGATCGTTTTTAATGTCGATAATTTTTCCGTTAAAGGAACACCCCACCACTTTTTCATGCTCAATCCGCCGTTGTTTCAACCCGTTTCTAGGCATTAATACACAATGATTCATAAAAACACCGCGATCCACACGACCAATAATAGAAATGACATACAATATTTTCCCTTTAAAGCTCACTTGCGATCCCACTTGCAAGGTTTGATCTGTGACAACTTCATAAGAAATGAAATCATTTTCCCGAAGACCTTTTACACCAGATTTTGATAATCTTCTAAATCGCTTCATGTCTTTTTGAACGGTATAGCTAACATGGTTTAAAGTAACAACCTTTGAAGGGGGAAGTCCCACATAATATTTGGGGCTATTAAATCTTACATCCCCAATTAACCCCTCATTAAAATGACTGGCTAGTCTTGTAGCAAATTCAAAATCCGTCTCTTTATATTGTAAAATAAGCTGATTTAAAGTAGCACCGCCTGAGACCTGATCAATCACACCTGCGTTTTTATGCCCAGCCGTTACTTGCTCAAAAAGTTCCTCATATGTCATGCTTTCACACTGAAATGACCGACTTTTTTGCTTTAAGTCCAGTAAATAACTATAGCTAACTGCTTCGACTTCTAAGTGGTACAGATCTTGGTGTTCACTCACTTTCACGCTATTGACAATTCCTTGAAAAAGAATATAATGATGACCTTCTGGATCAACCACACTTAACGCAACATTTTGACCTTCCGTATTTGATTCTACATACTGATCTTGTTGTTCTTCTGATAAAAGTGCTTTAAAATAAAGTGTCCCGTGTTCATTAATGCTGTGCGTTGTTTTAACATCTAGTAGTCGAATCACCTTATAAGGCGCAACTTGAAGATTACTAAACGTAATAGATGTGATGGTGTCTGGTGGTAAAAAAACGGACTTAGTATTCGTTACGGGATTCGCTGTTCGTGTTGCCGCATTTGAAGGGTGTAAGCCACCAGTGGCATGGTTGTGCAACACCATTTTTGAAGGCGGTCTTGTATTTTCACCACGCATTTGAGTGAGCGCTCGTGATCGGGGTAATGACTGATTGTCTTCATGCCTTAATTGACGATTATTTAAAGTTGAAGTTCCAGAAGAAGAAGGCTCAACTTCTGAATTTCTGATTTGATTTCTATCAATAGGCGGTTTTATACTTTCATCACGCATTTGAGTAACCTCTCGTGATCGGGGTAATGTATGATTGTCTTCATGCCTTAATTGACGATCATTTAAAGTTGAAGTTCCAGAAGAAGGCTCGATTTCTGAATTTTTGATTTGATTTCTATCAATAGGTGTAGCAGGTCCTTCTTCTCCTGTTTTAGTTGAACGCTCTAGTTCTTGTTGTTTTCTTAATGCCATCCTTTCAGTTAGTTTCAACCGCTCTTTCACTTCAAACATCTCCTTCCACAATGACAACAGAACGCATCATCAAAAGCGCCGCTTTCTGCCAATACTTCATATTCTTAGTGCTACAGTTAAAACTTACCATCAGAACTTTCCCATCCACTTCTGAAAAATGGAGGAAGTTGTATAGTTTTCCATCCATTGCTAAATTGGTGAATTCCACATAAGCCACTGTTTTGTCTGAAATGATTTCAACATCTGAATGATGCTTCTTAATACCCGGATTAACTCGCTTCATCATGCCGAAAACATGATCTCTAAGAGGTTCCATGGCCTCATCAGTGACTTCTCCAGCTTCCAAGCATTCCACCACGATATTAATTGAACCATCTTGATTGGTAAATATCTCTTTTGTACCCGGATCAGCATTATATTTCTTTTTTGCATCTGCTTGGCTCATGAGAACAAAATCCTTTGGAATCATCATCCTAACCTTATCCTCTGCAAACAATTGTGCTTTGAAGCGCACCATTTTCCCTTTTATTCTCAAACCAGTATCAATTGTTTCCTCATCTGATTTGATCTCACTCAGTCCATCCTCCTCCGCATTTTGTTTGGCATCTTGTTTTACCTGATTCATCATTTCAATGATCTTTTCATCCATAAACGCTTGATCACTCATGGGCATCTCTCCTCGTTTTATTATACTAGAATATTATAATCTTATCAGATTTTTAAACGATTTCCAACAGGAAACGATAGAAAAATACAAAAAAAATAACAACAGATTACTTTTTTTGATATTTTTTCGTCTTTTTTGGATTGAAATATGGTTCTTCCTAGCATTATTTCTCAAATAATCCTAAACAGTATCAAGCTAACACATGAGAACTCAATAAACAAATTTTTCCATGTCATCCAATATTGTAGCCATTGGAGTAAAAGATTTTTCCTTTGTCGTAACCCTAGAAACAAAATTTTCAGTATTATGATCCATGGGAAATCTTATGGTAGCATAGCAATAGGATTTATGTCATCGGACGGCTTTCTCTCTAAACTAAAAAGTGTATGTCTTTAGCTGATGCCGTGTGCGGAGAATAACCGTGTTTCGGATATTTGTAGTAGGTAGCAGATAAAGACAGGAACGAACTTTGTAACGACTGCTTTTGGATTAACCGCACAGATCAGTACTAGCTTTTGAAATGCCAAATGAAGATTTTTTATTTTCCTTTAACTGATCAACAAGAAAATATTACCAACTAATCAGCTTTGAAGGATGATTTTATGGAAATAGATCATATTTCTACTTTACCAATGAGCGGAGTTTGGCATGGAGTAAGTGTTAGCGGAAGACTGGAACAGGCTGTAGC
>WRKJ01000034.1 GCA_009778135.1 Defluviitaleaceae bacterium | reverse complement strand
GACTGGAAATCTCGACGAAAAGAACCGTGATGTCGTGTTTGAACTGCTCGTAAAGTTAAATGAAATGGGTAAAGCTGTTATTTTTGTTACCCATGATATGGAACTAGCTGAAAAAGCAGATCGACATATCAGATTGTAGGGGTTGATGATCATGAATTTTTTCAAACGAGCCATCACGAGTATTTCCAGGACATCAACTAAAAGTTTTATTTTATTGGGCGTTGTTTTTATTTTAGGCATCGTCATTTCAGGTGCAACATCAGTCGAGTTAGCGATTAGACATACAGAAATGCATTTGCGACAACAAATGCCAGCACTCGTATCATTTAGTAAAGATAATCATGCAGAAGAGATGGCGTTGCAAACATCGGGACTCAGTTGGGAAGAATGGTTTGCAACGCATCATCACGATACTTTAACTGCAGATCTTGCACGTGAAATAGGTGCATTACCTTATGTTGATCATTATGAATATGCCATACAATTAGAGATAGAGAGTGCGACATTAAAGGACTATCAGTTTGGGATGGAATCAGGTGATTTTTTACTTGGTGGTCGGTGGTCGGACAGTGGGATGGATTGGTTGCAATTACAAGGCACATCAGAATCAGAACTTTTGCAAGTGAGTCAAGGTGTGATTGAAATCATTGACGGTGAAACATTTAATGAAGCTCATTTGCAAGCCTCATCTGGTATAAGTCCAGCGATCGTTTCGACTGGTTTTGCAAATCTCAACGATTTATCAATTGGTTCGATGATGACCTTTCATCAGTATGTTTTGATCCCACCACCAGAAGGTGAACGTTGGAATGATGAATGGCATCACGATCCTGATAATCGCTTTGCCGAAGCAGTCTTTGAATTCGAAATCATTGGTATTTTTGATTTGGTTGAAGCGGTTTCTCTTTACGACACAAGTGATCAGGGTTTTCTTGCACAACAACGCGCACGAAATGTGATGCGTCCCATTCATGTTCCCAATGATGCGATAGAAGCCATATTAAACTTTCAACGTACATCATGGCGTGAAATGGCAGCTCAACTTGAGCTTGATGACGGGTGGAATGAGGATATCCGTGTGTCAGCAGTCATGTTGCTTCATGACCCACTGGATCTGGAGTTGTTTAGAGAAGCTGCTGAAAAAATCCTACCTGAATTTTGGTATGTAGAAGATTTGTTACATGATTTTGAAGCCGTCGCACAGTCAATGTCTAACATACAAGAGATAGCAAGGTGGATGTTATGGGGAACCATTGCATCAAGTTTAATGGTGTTGAGTGTCTTATTGATGTTGTTTTTATATGATAGACGACATGAAATAGGCGTTTATCTTGCACTTGGGGAAAGGAAATTTAAGATTAGTTTACAAATTTTAACCGAAACGCTGCTCATTGCGATTGTCGGGATCACCTTTTCTGTCGCTGCTGGAAATTTACTTGCAGCTTTTATTTCTCGAATGTTGGTGCGATCAGAATGGTCAAGCATGCAGGTTAGACACGTCAGTGAGTTAGATTGGAACAACCCCTTAAACCAAATGAGTTTAAATGCTGTCGTTTCAATTGAAGAAACGCTTGAGATACTTCGTGTTTCAATTGGCATTGAAACGATGGGTTTGTTTTATCTCATTGGCATCGGGACAGTGGTGTTGTCAACATTGATACCCCTTTTATATATTGTTAGATTTAATCCTAAAAGCATTTTGAACTAAACCCTTAGCAATGTCCATCACACCGGCTAAAAAAGACGAATGAGGTAAAGTAGTAGACACAACAGGGTCTGCTATTTTTATGTTGTGCTGCACTAGAAATCGTCGTTTTTGCAGTTTTTCACGACCCTATTGACCTTTGATACCTGTTTTGTGCTAATTCGCTTTTATTTTTTGTGAAATACGCTTGTTTTTTTGGCGTATAACTGTTAATATTGAAAGTGGTATCTACCAAAAGGAGGTTGGCATTTAAAAACAAGGGGTCATTTTTAAAAGAGGCAAGTACAATTCCAAGGAGGTTTTAAAAATTATGAAAAAAAAGATTTTAAAAAACATGTTCATTGGTTTATTATGTAGTGGGCTTTTGCTGAGTTATCTGTCTTTTGAAAATATACGAGACGTCGACGCTTCTGAAACGGTCTCTGTTCAAAACGAAGCGCCACCCTTTCGAAGTGTGATGTATTATGGGGATTGGACAACGGGGTCTGCGCACGGGTATTTTTATCCAAAGGATATTCCAGCAGAGCTCCTGACACATTTAAACTTTGCTTTCTTGTATTTTGATGTGCAAGGAAACCTCAGATGGTCAGATGAATTTGCTGCGCTTGCGACACCTGGAGGAGAAGCAACCGTTGTAGAAGGTAGTGCCAGTGCAGGGCTACTAAATGCTTTTCAAGAATTAAGGCTCAGAAATCCTAATTTAAGAATTGGTGTTTCAGTTGGTGGATGGACTTTGTCTGGGAATTTTGCACCAAATGCCCAAAATGATGAATATCGCCAACGCTTGGTCGCCAACTTACTTAGCTTTGTTGAATATAATGAGATGGACTTTCTAGACATTGACTGGGAATATCCAGGTGATTTCAGACTACCAGATGTCGTAGATTCTGTTCGAGATCAAGGAAATCCTTATGCGAGTCCAGCTGATACTGAAAATTTCAACACCCTTTTAAGAGAATTACGTGTTGGCATTGATGCGTTAAGTGAGCGCGTGGGTCGACCGCTTGAATTATCTGTGGCTTTACCTGCTTCTGGTTGGGGTGCAAGATATATTGATGTTGCGACTGTTTTCGAGCTTGTTGATTTTGCTAATTTGATGCACTATGACATGCATGGTACTTGGGAAACACAATCAAATCACCACACAGGACTTTTTGCAAATCCAAATGCGCCATTGGATCAATGGGGTGGCTCATCACAATTTTCCATTGAAGCGAGTGTTAATTGGTACCTTGATCAAGGCGTAGATCCGAGTCAGATTGTCATTGGTGCTGCTTTTTATTCCAGAGGTTGGGGAAATGTAGCAAATGATGGTTTTGATCCAGTTGGTCATCCAGGATTGTTTGGAACAGCAGATTTTGGTCCAATAGATGCAGATGGGAGTCCGAGTCGTGGCGCTACCAATGAGTTTCCATTGATTGATGGAGAAGGTGGCCGTCACGCTGGTATTTGGTCTTACCGTTTTCTTTACCGTTTAAGAGAACTGTATCCTGATTTGGTTGAGCATTGGGACGATTATGCGAAAGCACCTTTCTTATTTGGAGAAGAGTCGGGCGTTTTCATTTCCTTTGAAAATGAACGCTCTGTTACGTATAAAGCCCAGTTTGTTAGAGATCGTCATTTAGGTGGGATTATTTCATGGATGCAATCACAAGATGCACCGACCGATCCAGATAGTAACCGTCGAGATCGATTAACGACTGCTATTTTCAATGGCTTATTTGGAGAAGGGACAGTTTTACCACAACGTGAAATCGTCACAGCAACTTTAGATGTTGTCGCAGATGTTGAGCCGCTACGAGACGGGCGAGAAGGTTACATCGTAACCCTTACCAATCATGAGGTTTTAAGTGCAACAGATGCCGTTTTACAACAAGTTGAACGCAATCATCGGACTGTTAAAAATCCTGTTATCTATCTGCCAGTTACCATTGATGAAACGTTGACGTTAGACGGTGCTATGGAAGCATCGACAATTTTTGGCGATGAGCATCGTTTAGATTTAACAGCCATCGGTTTGCGAGAAATTGCACCAGGAGAATCTGTTACGTTTATCGTCCTCACAGACGCTTTGTATGCAGATTCAAATCGCATATCAGAGATTTCATTCACACAACGCATTGTAACTGAAGAATTTGGTAGACAACGCATTTATGAATTAGAAGCACCTATTAGAGAATCTGGCCGTGTGACGTTAAACTTTTTAAATGAAGCTGGTGAGGCTTTACAAGAAGCGATCCAACTAGAAGGAATGATTGGTTCAACGTTTGAATTTGCGGTGCCACAAATTGAAGGCTATACGTTGCAAGGACTTTCCACAATTTCAGGTGTCTTTAGATACGCACAGCAATCATTTGATTTTATCTATCAACAAGACACTGTCATCGTGCCAACTGATCCGACAGATGTAATCGATCCAACCGATCCAACAGTGCCGACCGATGCGACTGACGCGACTGATCCACCGCAACCGACAGCACCAACGACACCTCATGATAATAGACTGCCACAAACAGGTGCAGTTATCACTGCGACGGCTTTAACTGGATCTGCACTCATCGCAACTGGTGTTTTGACGACCGTTGTTAAAAAAATGAAAAGGTAAAGTCATTTGCTTTCATGATCGATAAAAAAACAGTAGGAGACCATGTTGTAGTGACCCTCGATAGTTGAACCAAAAGGTTCAAGAAATCGGGGGTTGCTACATGTTCCCTGCTGTTTTTAATGCACTTTTTTGTAAAATTCAACCTATTATTTCATCGGTATTTATGATATACTTAATAGAAAATAGAGAGTCGAGGCAAAAAAATGCTTTTAAAAGGCTATAAGGGATTACTCCGTCCTTTTGATGTTGTATTACTGGTGGTTGTCGTACTGGTTTCTTTGATGCCATGGGCTGTTTTCACATGGCATCAAATGGGTATTTCAGAAGCGGAGTTATATGCAGTCATTTTGATTAATGGGCAAGAGGTAGATCGTTTTAGACTCTATGATGGCGCTGTCGGGTTATATACGTACACATCTGAACATGGATTGACAGGAAATCAATATCATGTCGTCGAAGTTAAAGGCACTTATATTCGCGTCAAACGGGATAATAGCCCGAATCAGATAGGCGTCAATATGGGTTGGATTAGTCGCCCAGGACAGACGATTGTTGTGTTGCCTCATCGGTTTTTAATTCGGGTTGAGGCTGTTGCTCGGGATGAAGGCACGATCATTCCTTTTTAGTGGCTAAAGCGTATGTGCGATCGCTATTTTTTAATAGAATGAGATGTAGGGAGAGTTGAAGATGAGAAAATTAGGGGTTGTGTTAGCAGTATTAATGTTCGGTTTTGTTTTGACTGCTTGTCATCATGATGAAGCTGATAGCCACGATTCATACGAAACAGATGCGATAACAGGTCCGACATCTGCGTTTGGTGGAGATGCAGATTCCCTTGTTGAAGGGTTGAGCACGACGGGTGCGTGGGTGTTTGAGTTTACGGATCATATGACGCTTGATGGGGATTTATTTGTCGATGGTATTTTTTACGTGAATCATCATGGTGATGATCAAACAAATAGGTTACAACGCAAGCTGGTTCTTTACAGCAGCGCAAGTGATGAAGATCAAACAATCGTCGAAAATTTTATGTTAAATGCGCGTGATGTTTATTTGAATTCGCCCCATGTTAGAATCGTGAGTGGTGAGCTAAATGGTGTGCGTGGTGCCATTAATGCAAATACCCTTTATGTGAACAACAATGGACTACGTCTTGAAACTGTCGACATTAATGCAAATGTTGTTTTTGGAACGCAAGCCTATTTAGATTCGGCAACTGCTTGGATTTCAGGAGAGGGTGAAGGGGGCGACTTAATAGAAGTTGCTTTGGAAGATTTAATTAATGGCGCAATCATTGTAGCAGAATAAGCGGATGTGATGTTAAATGAAAAAATGTAAATTAGGGCTTGGATTAAGTTTAGTGATGCTCGTCGGTTGTGGGTATTTGATGAATCGACCTGTTGGACCGCATCAGCGTGATGCGTTTTTGATGCGTGCCCCGATTCGGATTCAAATGTTTGATCTTGATTGCCCACATGATGACCGTTGTGATTTACTTGATGAAGCTTTTGATCTCATTTTTGATTTAGAACGTCGCTGGACGGTTAATGATGTCGGGGGTGAAGTTGAAGAAATCAATGAAATGGCCGGTATTCGGCCAGTTGAGGTTCAAGATGACACGTTTTACTTAATTAGTCGTGCGATTGATTATTCGATTTATTCTGATGGCTTATTTAACGCAGCCATCGGAGCGTTGACGCGCTTGTGGGACATTAGTTTTGAAGGTGAACGTCGTCCCACTGATTCAGAAATCGAGGCTGTTTTACCACTTTTAGACCCGACACGTGTTGTTTTAGATGCTGAAGTGAACACTGTCTTTTTAGAAGAGGTGGGCATGAGACTTGACTTAGGTGCCATTGCGAAAGGGTTCATGGCTGATCTTGTTGCTGAATTGTTCAGTGCTCATGAAGTTGAACGTGCCTTGCTTATTATCGGTGGTGAAGTTTTTGCCATTGGTGGCCGTTACGATGGGACACCTTGGAGAATTGGCATTCGAAACCCGTGGGCAACCACATCGGCAGATGAATTAGTCGGAACCATTCCACTGCTTGACCAAGCTGCTGTGACATCTGGTACTTATGTGAGATATTTCACCCACCAGGAAACGGATCAGGTTTATCATCATATTTTTGATGCTCAAACAGGATTTCCTTTTGAGACGGATGTTGTGAGTTTAACCATTGTTGCAGATACAGGTCTTTTGGGTGAGGTGTATTCGACCATTGTGTTTGCCATGGGTCTTGAAGCAGGGATGACTTATGTTGAAGCCCATCATGGTCTTGAAGCATTATTCATCACAGTGGATAAAGAGATCTATTTATCATCAGGGTTACAAAATAGCTTTGATTTTAATGGGTATTTAACGACTGATTTTGAAGTGAGGACGCAGTGACATGTCAATCTTCATCCAAGTCGTATGATAGGAGTTTCATGATGTTTAAAGACCTTTCGATAGGGAGATATATTGAAACAAACTCAATCATTCACCAAACAGATCCTCGTCTTAAACTGTTAGGGATACTTTTTTTTGTCACGCTTCTTTTAATCGCTTCCACTTGGCAACATTATGTTGTTTTGACGGTGTATACCTGCTCGATGATGCTTTTGACACGCATACCGCTTCTTACTTTTTTTAAAGGCATTCGTCCGTTGCTTAAAATGATTATTTTTACCGCTGTATTTCAAGTCTTTTTTTCAAGAGGAAGTGTGTTATACTGGCAGTGGGGTCCTTTTAACGTTTCAGAAGTAGGTCTTAGAAATGCGGGGATTGTTCTGGTGAGATTCTCACTGATGGTGATGATGACAAGTGTGATTGGATTGTCGACGAAACCGTTGGATTTAACAGCTGGAATTGAAAGATTGCTAAGTCCTTTTAAACACATCGGATTTTCAATTCAAGATTGGGCATTGATAATTTCCGTTGCGCTTCGCTTTATTCCAACTTTGTTTGAAGAAGGTTCTCGGTTAAAAAAAGCACAGGCATCTCGCGGGATGCACTTTGATGAAGGTGGCTTTTTCGAACGGATGCAGAAATTTTTACCACTGGTTGTGCCGCTATTTGTTGGTTCATTTTATCGTGCACATGCGTTAGCTAATGCCCTTGATGTACGTGGTTATGTGGGATCCGCTAAACGAACCAAGTTTAAAGAGATGACATTAAGTATTAAAGATGGCATCTTTATGGCAAGTCTGGGATTATTAGGATTTGTTTGGTTGATGTTTTGAGTGTCAGATGTTTCAAACGATCGCGATGTCCCCTTAAAACAATTTAACAAAATGACAACAAATGATTGTATTTTTCGAGCAGATTCGGTACAATATAAGTAAACAGTTTGGAGATGAAAGAATGCCATTAATTAATATTAAAATGCTTGAAGGACGTACTTTAGAGCAGAAAAAAGAATTGGTAAAAAAAGTCACAGATGCGGTCGCTTCTACCACAGGGTCTACACCTGAGCGCATTTCGATTGTGATTGAAGAAATGCCTAAGCATCACTTTGCTCGGGCGGGTGTATTAGAAAGCGAAAAGTAATCTATGATGCGACAACTCATCAAGTTGTCGTTTTTTATGCTGTGTATTAGGTGGTTAAGATATGAAAGTTATAAACGTTGAAACATTGCAGAATCTTGAAGAAAAATTTGCTGTTGCAATCGGATTTTTTGATGGCATTCACCCTGGCCATCAGGAAGTTATCCATCACGCTGCTCGCTATGCCAAAGAAAATCAAATAAAGAGTCTGGTCATGACATTTGATAAAAGTCCTAAAGTTGTGCTTGGAAGTGCTGAAAATGAAGGATATTTAACACCCACTGATGAGAAATTGCGTCTTTTGGAAGCAATGGGCATCGATTATGTCTTGGTTTTAAACTGTGATCCGACATTTTTAAATTTAAGTGCAGTGTCGTTTATCCAGGCATACTTGTTGAAAATAGGTGTTTGTTATGTATCCGTTGGGTTCGATTTTAAATTCGGTCAAGGTGGGGCTGGTGATCCTGAACTTTTAAAAAGCTACGACTCATTTGAAGTGAAGGTTTGTGAACCAGTGATGCGAGCTGGTGTCAAAGTGTCAAGTAGATCAATTAAAGCGTATTTGAAGCAAGGTGAATTAGAAACGGTTAATCAAATGCTGGGTCGTCCTTTTTCCGTAAGTGGTGAAGTTGTTGGTGGAAAGCGGATCGGTCGAACCATTGGGTTTCCAACGGCAAATCTCAAGTTGAACCCAGACTACTTATTTAGTTTGCGTGGGGTGTATGCAACAATAAGCCATGTATCAGATGAACGCTTTGTCAGCATGACGAATATCGGGTTTAATCCAACGGTTAATCCCCAATCTTCTCTTTCTATTGAAACTTGTATTTTTGGTCTTGACGAAGAGATATATGGTAAGCAGTTGCGTCTGGAATTTTTAGGTAAGATTCGTGATGAGGTGAAGTTTGCCAACAAGGATACACTCATTGCCCAGTTAGAAAAAGATCGAGGAATTGCAAAGTCAATTGCAATTCAAGCATTAAAAACATGTGTATAAAAGAAATAGTTGAACATATGCTTTAAGGAGTCATGACATTAGCGTGACGCATTCTAAGAAAGTGTTTCCTGTTGACCGAAAAAGCAAGCATTGAGATGGAATTTCTGGTATAATACACATAATTATGTCTTTAGCTCTAGTGAGCTAGTGTTGTGTATCGAAGGGACGAAAGAATAATGGAGTTAATTAAAATTGAAGGCGGAAAATCGCTAAAAGGAACAGTTAAGATTGATAGTGCTAAAAACAGCACGGTCGCCTTAATACCAGCTGCAATTTTAGCAGAGTCACCTGTGACGCTTGAAAATATCCCGCAAATTGTTGATGTGAAACGCTTAGGAGAAATGATTGGACAATTAGGTGGTCATTATCGCTATGATGGTGATGGCAATGAAGATTTTATCATCGATTCGACCGGTATCGAAAACGTGCCACTCCTTGATGGGCCAGTGACAAAATTACGCGCTTCTTATTATTTTTTAGGGGCACTCTTAGCAAAATTTAAAGAAGTTAAAATCGGGATGCCTGGTGGTTGCTACCTAGGTCCTCGACCGATTGATTTACATTTGAAAGGCTTTGAAGCTTTAGGTGCAACAGTTGAACAAGATGCAGGCGTTATTCATATGAAAGCCGAACGTTTAAAAGGCGCTAAAATTTATTTAGATTTTCCATCAGTTGGTGCCACCATTAACATCATGATTGCAGCCAGTAAAGCTGAAGGAACCACTGTGATTGAAAATGCAGCGAAAGAGCCAGAAATTGTAGATTTATCTAACCTTTTAAACAACATGGGAGCGAATATTCGGGGTGCAGGAACCGGCGAGATTAGGATTCAAGGCGTTGACCGCCTTATGGGAACTCGCCATGCCATTATTCCGGATCGAATTGAAGCGGGCACTTATATTGCACTTGCAGCCGCAGCTGCAGAAGAAGTAAAAATTGATAACATTATCCCGCATCATTTAGAAGCTTTAATTTCTAAACTACAAGAGATGGGTGTTGATATTGAAGTGAATACTGATTCTGTTACTGTACGTGGCAAGAAAACAATTAAAGCTGTTGACTTTAAAACGAGTATCTACCCAGGATTGGCAACTGATTTACAACAGCCATTGGTGACATTACTCACACAGGCTGAAGGTATTGGGAAAGTTGAAGACACGATTTATTCTGATCGTTTTCGAAACTGTTATGAGTTAAACAAAATGGGTGCCGATATTGATGTGGTCGGTCGCACAGCGATTATTAATGGTGGTAAGTCGATGCGGGGTGCCCGAGTCATGGCCACAGACTTGCGTGCGGGTGCTTCTTTAGTTATTGCGGCTTTAATTGCAGACGGTGTGACAGAAATCGGAAATACGTACCATATTGACCGGGGTTATGCTAACATTGAAGAGAAATTAACGAACCTGGGTGCAAAAATTTGGCGTGAAACGGTGGAAGCGTAAAAAAGAGTTGATTTTTGAATTGAAATCTAGTATAATAATCAGGCTATACTAAAAAGACTTTCTCTGATAAACGAGTTAATCCAAAGAAGCAAAGACTGGGACTGTCGCTAGTTGCTTCGCTTGTATCAGGGTTCAAGGAGTGTAAAGAAAATGAAACAAGGTATTCACCCACAATATAACCGTGTTAATGTCACATGTACAACTTGCGGTCATGAGTTTGAAAGTGGATCAGTAAAAGAAGAAATTCGTATTGATACATGTTCAAACTGTCATCCGTTTTATACAGGACGTCAAAAGTTTGCGCAAGCAGATGGTCGTATTGAGCGCTTCAATAAGAAGTATAACATAGATAGTAAATAAGAAGACTCCCGATCAGCGGGAGTTTTTTATGTCAGAAATTAACAAGTTTGGCATTTGAATATTTACAAATCAGTATGATCATGATATAATTGTCATATAATAAAAAGCGAGCTTACCACTGGTAATGGTAAACTCTAACAGACCGTTTAAGACGGTAACGAACATCAATCGAATTTATAATCCGCCTGCGTTCGCAAAGCTAGGGCGGGTTATTTTTTTCTTCGACTCAATTTAACGATAGCTATCATGATACCAATTAATCCGAAGATTAAGGCAATCAATAGGCTACCAAACTGGAATATTAGGCTTAACGCTTCATATGCAGTCATTGTGCTTCTCCTTTCGGAGCGAGCCAGTCAAATGTAAAAATAATTTTCATAGCGACACCCCATTTCAAAATTTCTGGACGAGAAAATCCTCCTTTCATTTTGATGTGATGTTCGCTACCGCCTTTTCACTT
>WRKJ01000033.1 GCA_009778135.1 Defluviitaleaceae bacterium | reverse complement strand
TTTAACGCTTCTTTTTCTTCATCAATGATCAATTTAAGAATCGCATGTTTTAAGTTGAAGGGTTCAGTTGTATCGTGTGTTGCATTTTTGGCACGAACCCAATCCATTCGTTGGGCTTTAATTTCAATGGATTCACCGCGGGCAAGCATCTTATGGGCTTGTTCTAAAATCTGTTCATACCTTTCTTCTAAGCTGATCACCATAGGCTTACACCTACTTTCTCTTTAAGGTTAACTGGTTCAAATATCATCCCGTACGGAATTAGACTTAACATACTTTCTACTACCATATCACGCCTTTATCCGCAGGCTATTAAAGTGATCAGCATAGATGTAAATCCTACCATAAGACATGTTTGATTTGTATCAAATCGTTGTTATTTTTTAGCTAAAAAAACGCTATATGCGTAATATTTGATAAATTTATGTTGATTTTTGATTTAGACAGTTCCTGTAAATGAAACAGATCGCTTATCAAAACGTCGAAACAGAATCCGGTCAACTCATCCACTTGGCATCTGAGTTGATATCGTCATACAGGGTTTCAGGTATAACTGTTGGTGGTTTGAGCCCTGAGCTAGTATTCAGCACGCCATTCGTCTGTTTTAGCTCTAAAATCGATGGTTACAGACGATTTTGACATGCCAAGACAAATGACCGTCTGAAAGCCATTAAAAAATCGAAATCAACCTGACATGGCTGACTTCGATTTTTTTACTGTTCAATGCTTCTGATATTTTGTTCTCTTAATGCGTCATACCTCGCTTGTTGTTGTTCGTCGTGAAATCTGATATTTTGAGTGGCTCTTAAGTTAAACATGACATTTGAAAGATAGCGTGCATCAGTGAATAAACGATGTCTTTCGTTTTCAATTAAAGTGCTTCTTACTTCTTCTAATGTTGGGATCTCAAGCGTGCCTGGCTCATCAATCTCTTCAATGTCATAAAGGTAAATGACATGAAAACCAAACTGAGTTTCAACAGGTTCTGTCGTGAATGTATTCACTTCTAAAGCAAAGACTGCTTCTTCAAATTCTAAAACCATGGCCCCAGGACCAAAGCTACCTAAATCACCACCAACTGCCGCTGTCCCATCTGTTCCGTGTTCCATCGCAAGCTCCATGAACAAGTCTTCCACATCTTCTGCAGCCACTGCTTGTAGTTGTGCAATGATGTCTTCGGCAAGTGCACGTGCATCGTCTTCAGATAAGTCGTCATTTTCTTGAATTAAAATATGACGCGCACTTCGATTTGGTGTGCTGTCGTGTTCAAAAGCTTCAGTTAGCGCTTCGACATGGGCTTCGTATAGTGTTTGTAGTCTTTCGTCACTTATGTCGCCCACGTGTTCATTTAAAGCCAATTCTTGTAAATGTGATAAGAAGAAGAAATCAAAGATTTGTTGCTCAGTCAATAACCCTTGTGCTTCCATTTGTGGATAAAACATATGAAGCATGTTGAGCTTTGCTTGACTAACGTTGTGACGAATGATATCGTGATCAACAGCATAAATGTCTTGTAACACATTTAAATTAATGAAGTTAAAGAGTGGACCCCGTTCGTTAAAAGCAAATCGACGCATGACGCTGTCAAAGAGTTGATCTGCAGTTAACGTATAGCCAGAAACAGTCGCAATGAGCGCCGAGTCGTCTCCTGTTTCGACTTGAGTGTCTATTAGCCAAGATGCTAAAAAGTTGTCATAATGCGCAGCGAAATAGCGACTATGAATGATGAAGCCTGCTTCTTGACGCAATTGAGCGAGCACTTCTTGGCTAAAGCCAGGACTGCTTAAATAATCGGCTTTTAACGATTCTGCAATCATCTCACGAATTTCTTCAGGTGTCGGTGCATCGTCGTCGTCCTCTGTTTCATCATCGTCTTCATTTGCAGCAAAAACACGCTCATAGACTTCATCAATGGCTGCTTCAGAAATGTCGATGCTATCTAAGACGGCTTGCTCGCGCAGCATCTCTAGTCTGATGCTGGCGAAATAGTCATCTAAAGCATCAAAACCATCTGTAAGCATCATGTCGTGTAATGCGTCTTCATCTAAGACGTTTTCCATAAATTCAATTTGCTCGTTAAATGCCGATTCATCGATGGCAACATCAGCTAAAATAATGGTGTCCACCCAGTCTAAAACAGTCGCAACACCTGGATTCATCCAGTTAACGTAACCACCTGCTACGCGTTCAAAGGCTTCTTGGTTGGTAAGTTGAAATAAATCAGTTTCAATGAAGATGTTATCTCCATCCGCTACCGTCACATCAAAATCTGATTGTCCCCCACACCCCATTAAAACAATGGTGATGATCGCAAAGTTGAATATACTTGCATATTTTAGTAATGAATGCATTACTTGTCACTCCCTTTTTTTAAAAATGCTGCTTGATACGTACACGCAAAGCTTGCATCAACTGTATAAGTTTAACGATCAAAGCACGAGCATATCATACCATAAATGACCACTTCATTGCAAGAAAATCCAAGAAGAACTAAGTTTTTAATCGCATAATGGGATTTCGCTACATATGATATATCAAGAGGCGTGAGTATATGAAAAAGGATTGCTGATGTCTCGAGTTTTAAAAAAGCTTGTTTTGTGTGGGCTTGTCGAAGGAGTTGAATAGCATGTTCGGTGGAAATAACTTTGCATTTATCTTAGTTTTATTTATTCTTTTAGTAATCATTGGTTACTCGAGCTTCGGATGGGGTTACTAACTAAAACTAGCGAAACCAATTAATCATTCTAACATTAAAGGGGCGATAATTATGTTTTTTGGAAATAACGGTGCATTTATTTTAGTTATCTTTATTTTATTAGTTGTCATCGGAAGCTGTGCGTATGCTTGGTAATTCACGACTAAATTAGGGGAGGACTTGCGAAATTTGCAGGTCTTTTTTGGTTTTTGAGGTGAGAAATGAAATTTTTCTGTTAAAAGTACGTAAAAAGTAAAGAAATGAGTTGCAACGAACGGCAAAGTGTGTTAAAATTTTAGGCACTTAATGTTCTTGCAATGTTTCAAAGTTAGCGACTGAAGCCCCGTGCATCATTTGGTTTTTCTTTTAGAATTAGCTTGCGTTAAGGATTCAATTTTTAGGAGGTACTAGGCATGGCTCAAGGTACAGTAAAATGGTTTAACTCAGAAAAAGGATTCGGATTCATCACAACTGAAGAAGGACAGGACGTGTTCGCTCACTTCTCAGCAATCGAAGGAGACGGATTCAAAAGTTTAGAAGAGGGTCAAGATGTAAGCTTCGACGTTGTTGAAGGAGATCGTGGACCTCAAGCAGCAAACATCGTTAAACTATAGTTTCTAGTTAAAGAAATACAAAATCATCATTTGGACAGTTGTCTGAATGGTGATTTTTTTAGGTTGACGTCACCCTGAGATTCTTGAGAAAAGAAATGAAAGTTTACATTCGCTTAATAAAACAGGAGTATGATGCTTCTTGTAAGGAGTGATAAACGGTGGTACATTTAAAGGGCATTAAAAAAAAAGATACAACCGGTGCGTTCACCCAAACAGGACTTCATGAGATTGATTTAAGTTTTCGTAACCAAGAATTCGTGGCGATTTTAGGACCAGCAGGTTCTGGAAAGACGACGCTTTTAAACATGATTGGCGGACTTGATTCATATGATTCAGGTGAGTTAATCATCGATGGGAAATCCACAAAACAATTTACTGACTGTGAGTGGGCTGCTTATCGCCATCACAGTATCGGCTTTATCTTTCAAAGAGACCAGCTGATTCCGCATTTGAATCTGCTTGATAATGTCAAAATGGGTGTGACATTTTCTGATCTCACAGCAACTGAAAAAAAGAAAAAAGCGTTGGGCACATTAGAAAAAGTTGGGCTTAAAGGGCATGCCAAAAAAAAGCCAACTCAATTATCAAGTGAACAAATGCAACGTGCTGCTATTGCGCGTGCGTTAGTCAATGAGCCAGACATCATTTTAGCCCATGAGCCAACAGATGTCTTTGATGCGACGGTCAATGACCAGCTGATGACGCTAATAAAAGAACTTGCAGAAGATAAACTCGTTATGATAACGACTGCTCATCCAGAACTCGCAACACGCTATGCAGATCGGATTGTAGTGTTTAAAGAAGGCTCGATGATCAGTGATTCAAACCCGTATACGGGAAATGGCGTGGACAATGATGAAGACTTCAAACCAACAGCCATGAGCCATTTAACAGCGTTAAAATTATCTGGAAAAAAGCTGGCAACAAAGAAATGGCGTACGGCTTTAACAGCTTTTGTCTCATCGATCGGTATGATTGGTGTTGCGTTGATGATGAGCTTATCAAATGGTATCCAAAGCTACCTGGCTCATTTCCAATCAGAAGCACATGCAGGGATTCCATTGGTCAGGATGCAAGATGCTTCTCTTCTGGATGAAGACATGAAGAAGCGTGTGCAAGAAACGCTCATTGTCTTTCCAAATGGTTTTGAACCACCAGAAAATTTGATGGCTCATCTTGATGACTTCAATGACAACATGGTTGAAGCTAACAGCCATCGGATTGTTTATCTGGATCAAGCAACGTTGATGATGACCACGGCAAGTGGTTTATTAAGTGCCATCACCTTTGTTTTAATGGTATTCATCACGACTTCATTCGTTGTGTCACTCATGCTAATTGCGATGACGATGCATCTTTCAGTGATGGAACGAACCGAAGAGATTGGGATTTTAAACGTATTAGGTGCGCGTAGGCGAGACATGATGCGGGTCTTTCACGCTGAAACCATGCTAATGGGCATGTGCTCGGGCATATTGGCGATCATCATGTCTTACTTGTTAACCTTTCCCGCTAATCGCCTGTTTTATCAACAAACAACGTTGAGAAATATGATTGTTTTTCACCCGCTTCATGCGCTATTCTTACTGCTCTTTTCTTTAACGTCAACCCGATTGGGCGGGTTGATCCCCATACGACTTGCAGCAAAGAGAGGTAAATGGTAGGGTGTACTTAATCGTGTTAACTGCGACAAGCATCACGCTTTCGTTCATTTGCTGCCACCGACATTTCGCGTGAACGTTTCGCACAAGCTGCCATGGCGTCTTGGATAAGGGTGTTGAAATGATGGTCATTTAAATGATTAACCGCTTCAATGGTTGTCCCATTAGGTGAGCAAACGTCGTCTCTTAAAACACCAGGGTCTTTTCCTGTTTCCATGACCATTTTCGTTGCCCCCAGAACAGCTTGGGTCACAAATGTCGTGGCGAGTTCTTTTGACATCCCTTCATTGGTGCCACCTTGAATCATGGCTTCAATCATCATGTACACGTAAGCGGGAGCGGATCCACTGGTCACAATGACACCTTCGATTAAGTCTTCTGAAACAAGTTCAACTTTACCGAAGGCACCGAATACTTTCTTCACAAGCGTCAAGTCTTTTTCTGTGACTTGTTCATTTGGCACCATGGCAGTCATGCCACATCCAACCATGGCAGGGGTATTGGGCATGGTTCGAACCAGTTTAACAGGCTTTGTAAAATAGCGCTCCAAAGTCGCAAGGGTCAATCCCGCTGCAATACTCACGACAACGGTATGTGGTTGCAAGTAAGCTTCAACTTCTTTAATGACACCTTCGTATTGATGCGGCTTAACCGCTATAATGAGCACATCTGATTGTGCAGCGACTTTTTTATTGCCACTGGTTGTAATAACCCCTAAAGCACGTGCAGGCGTGAGGTGTTTATCGCTTCGACCTGAAACAATGATGTATTCAAGATCAAATGCCTGTGCATCCACAAGTCCTCCAATCATGGCTTTTGACATATTCCCGTATCCGATAAATCCAATCATCCTATTCATCCTTTCTTAATAAGTGTTTCTTTTAGTTCTGATAACGTCACAAGTGCTTGCATTGGACTTAACAGATTGATATCCAGTTGATTTAATTGAGCAATCATTTGTTTTGCAATAGCTGATGTCTCATCAGTTAGATCAGCTTCGACTTGAACAGCTGATTCTTGTTGACGTGTGCCAGTTGTTTCAAACTGTTGTAACAAAGCTTTTGCCCGTGTGGTAACGGCTTCAGGCATGTTAGCAATGCGCGCCACATGAATGCCATAAGATTTATCGCTGGCACCGGGACTTACTTGATGCATGAAGACCAATTTGCCTTGATGTTCTTTGGCACGAACATGCAAATTTTGCAAACCAGACAATGTCGCTTCTAACGCAGTCAACTCATGATAATGGGTTGCAAATAATGTTTTTGCACCAATATGTGCATGAATGTATTCAATAATGCCTTGGGCAAGCGCCATACCATCAAAAGTGGCTGTTCCACGCCCAATTTCATCAAGTAAAATCAAACTTTTTCCCGTCGCATGTTGCAAGGCATAATTGGTTTCCATCATTTCAACCATAAAAGTTGAATGACCACTTGTCAAATCATCTCCAGCACCAATACGCGTGAAAATTTGGTCAAAAACAGGCAATGTGGCTGAAGTAGCCGGAACAAATGATCCCATCTGTGCCATCACAGCAATCAATGCCACTTGTCGCATATACGTCGACTTCCCAGACATATTAGGACCTGTAATCAAAAAAATCGACACATCTTCTGGCATGACACAACTGTTTTCAACATAAGTTGAATCTCCCAAAACCTGTTCAACCACAGGGTGCCGACCCGCTACAATGTCCATCTTGCCTTCGGATACCAAAGTAGGCCGTACATAACCATATTCTGTTGCAACATGTGCAAAACTGTGAATGACATCAAAATAAGCCATCTTCTTGGCATTTTCTTGAACGTGAGAGACGAACGTTTTTAACCGGTCGCGTAACGTAACGAATAACTGGTATTCCAATGCGATCGCACGATCACTGGCATTTAAAATAATGTCTTCTTTTTCTTTCAATTCCGCTGTAATAAAACGCTCACAGTTCGCTAACGTTTGACGACGTTCATAACCGAGTCCATCATGTACCAAATGTAAATTACTTGTTGATACTTCAATGTGATAGCCAAATACTTTATTATACTTAATTTTTAACGACTTAATACCTGAACGCGCGCGCTCTTGTTGCTCCAACTCTAAAATCCATGTTTTTCCATTTTTCATGACATGACGATAGGCATCTAATTGGGCATCATACCCATCTTTCATCATGCCACCCGCTTTTAACTCAATGCCTGCTTCTAAATCAAGTGCCTCATTGATCAACTGGACCATTTCACTCACGTCGCTAAAAGCATGAGCCTCATACATCTCGGTAGAAATATGTTGCAACAAACTGGCGATTTCTGGCAACTTAGCTAACGAAAGCGAAAGTTGTAACAAATCGCGTGCATTCGCAGTGGTCGCAGCGACGCGTCCAATCAGTCGTTCCAAATCATAGACACCCGTGATGGCACGACGAAAAGCTTCAAGATTCATTAAGTTTTCTTTAAATGCGTCGACATGTGATAAACGTTCGTTGATCTGTGACAGATCCGTCAATGGATTCAAAATCCAGTTTTTTAACAGTCGGGCACCCATGGCTGTTTGTGTTTCATCGAGCAACCACAACAACGATCCTTGGCGCGTCTTTTTTCGAATGGTCTGTGTCAATTCTAAATTCATGCGTGAGTTGTGATCAAGCTTCATGTAATCATCTGTATCTGTTAAACGAACGACTTGTAATAACAGCAACGCTGCGGGTTGTGTACGTGCAATATAATTGACCAATCGGGCACATGACGTGTAAAGTGTTTGATCCAAAATCGGCTTGGCCAATTGTTCAAATTGCAAAGGCATGACACCCTCATTTTCAACAGATAAAACCATTTGTTTCAACCCGAGTAACTGTGCCAACAGTGCTTGATCAAACTGTTCATTGACAACAATTTCTTTGCTATCGAGCGCAATGAGTTTTGAAACCAATTCTGACGAATCAACTGACACTGCATACATTTGACCTGTAGATAAGTCCGCATAGGTTAACGCAACATGACGATCAGCTTGTTCAAGCGCAATTAAATAGTTAGACTCTTTTTCAGAAAGGGATGCACCACGCATCACTGTACCGGGTGTGATCACTTGGGTCACTTCACGACGTACCATCCCTTTCGTCGTCTTAGGATCATCCATTTGTTCACAAATGGCGACTTTATACCCTTTTGCAAGCAATTTATCAATGTAGCCATCAGCTGCATGATGAGGCACGCCACACATTGGAATCCGATCTTCACCACTGACACGACCGGTTAATGCAATTTCTAGTTCTTTAGCAGCCAACTCTGCATCTTCGAAAAACAATTCATAAAAGTCGCCTAAACGAAAAAATAAAAAGGCATCTTGATACTGTTCTTTAATCTCCAAAAACTGTCTCATCATCGGCGTATATGTTTGCTTATCACGTGCCATGTTCAAAAACTCCCAACTTCTACATTTTTTCTTTTTTAAGTATATCATAAATTGACCCATTTTTGCCATACTAAACACGTATAAATCAGAAAAAAGGAGGCAACTTTATGTCGAAAAATAAAAAAAAGAAAGTAGATGACTTTCAAGATGGGAATTTAAAAGATCGGGTGCTCAATATCAAACAGTCAACACCAGAAGCGCAAAGATTTACAGAACCTGATCAAAATCAACAAAGAAGACAACGTCCTCAAGTTTAGACAATAAAAACAGCATGATGCCCTGTAGCGACCTCCGATTTCTTGCACCTTTTGGTTCAATTATTTGGGGTCACTACATGATCATTGCTGTTTTTTATCAGCTTCAACATCAAGAACTGTTTTGATCTTGACTTCACAAACCACCGCACGAAAAGCTTCCGTTTGCGTCACAGTCACCACGAGGTTTTCAAATTCAAAACAATCGCCTTCTTCTGGTGTGCGCCTTAATTCATCCATAATCCAACCGCCGACTGTACTGGACTCACTTTCCCCTTTAATGCCAAAAAAGGCAAAGAAGTCATCACAGTATGCCGTGCATAAAACAAGATAGTGCGCATCAGCAAGTTGAACAAATTCCTCAACCACTTCATCATGCTCATCCCAAATATCACCAACTAAACGCTCTAAAACATCGTCCATGGTCACAAGACCTGCAGTTCCGCCATATTCATCAACGACAATGGCTAAATGGGTCTGCTTTTCTTTAAAAAGTTGTAAAACATGACTAATTTTGGCACTCGTCACGGTAAATACAGCTGGTTTTATTAAGTCCGAAAGTTGCAACGGTTTTGTTTCATCTTGACTTGCAAGCAAACGGAGAAAGTCACGTAAATGGATGATCCCTTTAATATGGTCAAGCGATGTTTCATACACAATAATCCTGGAATATTCAGACTCAAGAAAGCGTGACAGGATTTCATCATTGGTTGCGTCATAAGCAATACTGGTTATGTCAACCCGCGGCGTAATGATTTCCCAAACTGCAATGTCATTAAACTCAATGGCATTGGTAATCAGTTCAGTGCCTTCTTCGTCAATTGCACCATCTTTTTCAGCTTCTTCCACCATAAAAATCAACTCTTGTTCACGAAATTCTTGTTCAGAAGTGTTAAGGGTCCATACATGTGTCCCTGCTCTGTTTTCAAAGAGCTGTTTAAGTTGAAAAATGAGCCGGTTAACAGGTTTGAATAGCATCATCAGCAGTGACAAAAAAGGAACGCATAGCATGGCCACTTTTTCTGGATTTTCTCTCGATAAACTTTTAGGGAAAATATCAGTGAAGATAATGACGATGGCACTGATCACCACTGTCGAAACAACATATCCCCATTCACCGAGCAACTGTACAAATAAAGCCACCGAGATGGTTGCAGACGTAATGGCAACGATATTGTTACAAATGAGCAATGTTGAAATAACTTCATCAAAACGATGCTCATATAAATCAGCCACTTGTTTTGCTTTTTTAGCTTGTTCACTTTCGCTGTCAGCCATGCTGCTAATGCGCGCTCTGTTCAGTGAAGAAAATGCCATTTCTGCTGCACTAAAATAAATACCGAGCAGTAACGTGATCATTAAAGCCATGATTGACGCTAAGTTTTGGGAGATAAAACGGTCCATGTTGATGCGATCCTTTCTTTTTACGAATGTCTGTTTCATCTATAGTATACCCCATTGAAGCCTTGTATTCAAGGGGTGATTGTTCGAATTTAGACAAAAAAAGTAATCGATAGCCACTTTTAGAGCAGTCCCACTTTCTTAGTTGTTCAACAGTCGAGCAGCTTGTATCAACTTGTCGTAAATGGGTAACATCGTAGGCTCGTTGCAATGGTGAGCTATTTTTTCGATGGGGAGCCAACCGACAGCACTGTTTTCATCCGCTTTAATGCTAAGTCGTTCAGACTCATCTGCAATCAAAAGATAGCTAACCGTTAAATGTAAATGTGAGTTGATGAATTGCCCCTTTTTATGATGAGACCAAACGGGTAAAATATCTAATGATTGTGGTTGATCACTTAAAGGACGGACATATTGAATGCCCGTTTCTTCTTGTGCTTCTTTTATCGCGACTGCAAGTAAATCAGGATTCCCATCAGCATGACCCCCAGTCCACCCCCAACTGTCATACAGATGATGATAAATCATCAGTGTTTTGTCCATTTTTTCATTCAGAATAAAACCTGATGCACAAAGATGTGCAATCTCATTCTCACGCGTCAAAACATTTCCCGGGTAATTTTCGATATATTCAAGCATAACTCTTTGATCCTGTGCTTCAAGTGCGTTTTTCGGTGTGTAATTTTGGATAGCTTCTATGTACATGTCATCATTCCTTATTTGATTTTTTTACATCACATGCCGTCGTACGCTGCCACCATCAAAAAAATCGCTAATGATCAAGTATTTGATGATTGGCGATTTTCAAACGAGTCATGTTGTCCAACGACAAACAAGCAGTCGTTAATTTGTAAGCTCATCCCGCAACGCTTCAACTGCACCAACAGCTAATCCCGTTCCTTGTGCAACTTGCTCGGTAGACAATCCCATTTCAAGGAAATTTTTTGCAGTTTGAATTTTCCACTGTTGCATGCCTTGTTGCATGCCTTTCTCAAAACCGATATCTTCAATACCTTGACTTAAATTGCACATATACTGCACCCCGCTTTCTAATTGTTTGG
>WRKJ01000032.1 GCA_009778135.1 Defluviitaleaceae bacterium | reverse complement strand
ACGCCCGTACGGTTTGGGTCAGGGGAAAAGGAAGTTGGCTCTGTAATGGAGATTAACAAATTGGCAGCCCCAATCGACTATCCTTACCTATTGACATATTTTCTGGAATTTTTGTTCAGAAGAAGCTTTCCCTAATGACGAATGAGGTAGTCAAAAGCGCCTAATGCGGCAGTGGCACCACTGCCCATTGAAATAATGATTTGTTTGTAAACACTGTCGGTACAATCACCTGCTGCATAGACACCTTCGATATTAGTCGCACCATGCCCATCGACGAGAATTTGACCACGCTGATCCATGTTAACAGTAGATGTTTTGAGCCAATCTGTATTGGGAATCAATCCAATTAAAATAAAGATGCCTTCTACATCAAGCGTTTTCTCCTCATTTGTAACACGGTCGGTATAGCTTAACCCTTGGACACGATCCGTCCCTGTAATTTCAGTGGTTTGTGCGTTTAGAATAACATCGACATTCAGTAATGACTTTAACTTTTCTTGTAACACGGTGTCAGCGACTAAACGATCAGCGAATTCAACAACAGTGACATGAGCAACTAGGCCTGCTAAATCAATGGCTGCTTCGATGCCGGAATTTCCACCCCCAATAACAGCGATGTTCTTCCCTTTAAATAAGGGACCATCACAGTGGGGACAGTAAGCGATCCCTTTCGCTTTAAACTTTTCTTCACCTGGTACATTTAAATCACGCCAGCGTGCCCCGGTTGCTAAGACCACTGTCTTAGACTTCAAAGTCGCACCATTTGACAAAGTAATTTCTACTAGATCACTTCTTTCCAATTTAACTGCTTTCGTCGCTTTCATCACATCAACATCATATTCATTAACATGGGTGTCTAATTGCGCCACTAATTGAGGTCCTTCTGTATAAGGTGTACCGATGAGATTTTCGATGCCCATGGTATCGAGGGGTTGTCCGCCAAATCTTTCGGCTAACATGCCTGTTCGAATGCCTTTTCTCGCTGCATAGATGGCTGCACTTGCACCCGCTGGACCACCGCCAACGACGAGGACATCAAATACTTCTTTTTCATCAAAGTCAGCACTGTTAGCTTCACCTAAAATCCTGTTTAAAATGTCTTCAATTTCCATCCGACCGTTGGCAAAAATGTCACCACCTTTAAAAACGGTTGGGACACCCATAATGCTTTTTGCAATGATTTCATCTTGAAACCACCCGCCTTCAATCATCGTGTGACTCACATTTGGATTTAACGCACTGATTATATTAAAAGCTTGAACCACTTCAGGACAGTTGTGACAAGTCAAACTAACATACGTTTCAAAATGCATGGGTGTGTTGATCTCATTAATCCGTTTGATGACTTTTGCATCTACCTTTGGTGCACGTCCACTCACTTGCAGCAACGCCATCACAAGAGAAGTGAATTCATGGCCAAGCGGCAAGCCCGCAAAACTGACACGGGATTTTTCTCCTTTTTTAGAAATCGAAAACCCTGGTGCTTTAACCGTTGTACACGTTTCGACTGAAATGCGAGGTGACAGGGCGGCAATTTCCTCTACTAGCGCCTTTACTTTTGTCCCATTTTCATCGGCTGTTTGATTAATCGCTAAAACAACATCTGCTTCTAGCATGCCCATATACTGTTTTAACTGTTCTTTAATTTCTGCATTTAATTGTTCCATTTGTTATGATTTCCTCCCTGGTCTACAACAAACAAAGAAAAGGCAACGCTTCATCATGTTGAAATTTGCCTGTTTTCATATGAATGGTGTTATCGAACACCCTTAAATTTTACCGACTAAATCTAAACTTGGTTTTAATGCTTCAGCGCCTTCTTTCCATTTGGCTGGACACACTTCTCCTGGATTATTTCGAACATACTGTGCCATTTTGATTTTATCTACCAAATGAGCTGCATTTCGTCCGATGCCATCTGCTGTTATTTCCACCACTTGAACGATGCCTTCAGGGTCAATAATGAACGACCCACGTTGCGCAAGTCCGCTTTCTTCGTCTAAAACGTCGAAAATACGTGAAATTTTTTGAGCTGGATCTGCAAGCATCGTGTATTCAACTTTACCAATGGCCTCTGAATGTTGATGCCATGCTGCATGAACAAAATGAGTATCTGTTGAGCATGAATAAACCTCGACACCAAGTTGACTTAATGTCATCAGTTGATCTTGTAAGTCTTCAAGTTCTGTTGGACAAACGAAGGTGAAATCTGCTGGATAAAACACGACGACGACCCATTTTCCCGCAAAATCTTTTGCTGAATCAACCGTTATAAATTCGCCTTTTTTAAAGGCATCTGTTTTGAATGTTTCTAGTTTTTTTCCAATTAATGACATGTTTAATGACCTCCTGAGATGTAAAATCTGTCGATTTAGTATAGATTAAACAAGCCTGTTTTATACGAATGTTGCCTTTTTTATTTCGGGGATCACTTCCAAATGTGTTCAAGGTCATCCACCCAGAAAGTATTCATAAATGGTTAACGCATCCAAAATATGGCTATCGTGATTGGTAAAGTCAGGATCAGGGGCACCTAATGTAATGAGGATAAATTCATCGGTCCCATCTGTGGCTAAACTAGCCAAACAACGACCTGCTGGCGTTGTAAAGCCTGTTCTACCACCCATGATTTCACCACCTTCAAAAGTTGTTCGAGGTGCGACGCGGAATAAAGTGGAATAAAGGGTGCTTCCTCGTGAGTTAGGTGTTTCTAATTCATAGGTTGGTGCGGTGAATATCGCTTTGAATACTGGATTTTCTAATGCATATTGTAATAAAATCGCCATGTCATGAGCTGTTGTGTAATGGTTCTCATCGTGAAGGCCTGACGTTGTTACGAAATGTGTGTCATACATGCCAAGTTCTCTGGCTTTTTCATTCATTAAGGCTACAAATGCTTCGTAATTTCCTGCAACATGATAAGCCAGTGACCAAGTGGCTTCAGCACCTGATGACAACATAATGGCATGTAAAATTTCAGATAATGTCCGAACCTCTCCATAGCTAAACCCAGCTTTCATCGCATGTGCTTGTGATAATGCATCAAAGTCAGCAGATACGGTGACACTGTCATCGAGATATCCCCCTTGTTCAATCCCAATTAAAGTCGTCATTATTTTGGTTAACGACGCAGGGTAAGTTCTTACATCTGCTTGATGTTCAAATAGAACTTGCCCATTAGCGCTGTTAATCAGTAATGCATACTGACTATCCATTTGGAAGTTAACGTTATCATAAGTTGAAGGGTCCGCAATTTCGAAAGGCTCAATGATTTCATCGATCATTTCGGCAACTTGTGTTTGATCAAGTTCAGCTATTTCTTTCATTGGCAAAGCTGTTGGGAATACTTTGGGCAATGCTTGAAAAGACAACATGGGGGTCACATAAATGCCGATACCAGCTAGTATTGCCCCGACTAATATGACATTTCTAACCCATTTATAGGCTGCTTGAGAAGGTCGGCTGTGTTCTGCTTGTAGATGTTCGTTAAGTAAACGCATTTGATTATCATTCTTCCTTTTGCTCCAACTTGCTGATTGATGATCTCATGATCAACTTGTTGGATGAACGTTTTAAAAGTTACATGTAACATTTTAACAAAATGTTGATGAAAAGACAAACCTTTTTTACTTGTTCGTCTGAGTGGGTCATTATCTTTCAGGCGTTATAATCAAGGACACGCTTACATCAAATACATGAGAAAAAGGCTAGTTATTACTGGTCTTTTTTGGTATAATAGGCAAATAGCATTTAATCGTTCGAAGATCGCAAAAGGCGGTCAAATGAGTTTAAAAGTTAAATTGAAAGAGAGAAGGGTTTGTTTTTTGATGTATAAAAATTATCGCAAGACTGCAAATCATAAGCCGAATGAAGTGGCTATTTTTGCTTTAGGTGGACTTGGAGAAATTGGAAAAAATACGTATTGTATTGAGTATAAGGATGAGTTAATTATTATTGACGCAGGGATTAAGTTTCCTGATGACCAGTTATTAGGTGTTGATTATGTCATTCCGGATTATCAATACTTGGTTCGTAATCAAGATAAGATTGTCGGTTTGTTTATTACCCATGGTCATGAAGATCATATTGGCGGTATTTCATTTTTACTTCGAAAAGTGAAAATTCCAGTGATTCATGCGCCTCGCTTATCGATTGAACTGATGCGTAACAAATTAGAAGAACGCAAATTGATTTCGCTTGCGAATTTCCAAGAATACTTGCCGCATACGGTCATCAAGACAAAGCATATGGAAATTGAATTTTTCAGGGTGAATCACAGTATTCCAGATGCTTTCGGGTTATCCATTAAGACGGATTTGGGACGGATTGTGCACACGGGTGATTTCAAGTTTGATTTTACACCCATTGGGCCATGTCCTGATTATTATAAAATGGCGAAGTATGGTGAAGAAGGGGTTCTTTGTTTGTTATCGGATTCTACAAGTGCGGAATTGCCGATTTTTTCTGCCTCAGAGCGTACAGTTGGTCAACGTTTACTCGACATTTTTAAGCAAATTGAAGGTCGCGTGATTGTGGCGACGTTTGCTTCTAATGTTCATCGTGTGCAACAGATCATTGAAGCGTGTGTGGCAACAGGTCGCAAAGTGGCTGTTTTTGGTCGCAGTATGGAATCAGCGATTAAAATTGCCCTTGAATACAGTTATCTTGAGTGTCCAGAAGGCACTTTTGTAAGTGGTTATGAATTGAATCGACATCCAAGTAATGAGACGGCTATTTTATGTACAGGGTCACAAGGGGAACCGATGGCTGCGCTTTCTAGAATTGCTTTAGGCATTCATAAAGACATTCAAATTATTCCGGGAGATACGGTTATTTTTTCTTCGTCACCGATCCCAGGGAATGCGTTAGGCGTTGGAAAAACGATTAACAACTTACAACGAGCAGGTGCAGAAGTGATTACGCACAGTCCGTTAACGAATATTCATGCGTCTGGACATGGTGGTCAAGAAGAATTAAAACTGATGTTGAATTTAATCCGACCTAAATATTTTATGCCGATTCACGGTGAGTATAGAATGTTATCGATTCATAAAAAGTTGGGGATTCAATGTGGGGTTGAAGAAGATCATTGCTTTGTGATGAACAATGGTGATGTATTGGCGTTAAACGATAGAGGGGGTGCTCGCCTTGCAGGACGCGTGCCGGCATCAACCATTTATACGGATGAAAATGGGGTATCTGGCATGGGTGGTGAAGTGTTACGTACCCGTCGGATTCTTTCTGAAGATGGGTTGTTAATTGTGGCAACAACGGTTAAAAAGAAAGACAAACGTCTCATGAATGGACCTAATATTGTGTCACGTGGGTTTGTTTATATGAAAGAATCTGAAGCTTTAATTCGTGAAACTGAAGCGCGGATTCGTGCGCAAGTCATTCAAACATTACATGCAACAAAGGAATTGGATTCAGAAGCCATCAAACAAGCCATTGAAGATGCTGCATCACCTTACTTGTATGAACAAACGAAGCGTCGTCCGATGATCATCCCAATCATTATGGAAATTTAAACGCGTCCACCGAAAGGTGGCTTTTTTTTGAAGTGATGGTTTAACACCATGTTGAGCGCAATCATGAACCATTCGCCTCAGTAAAGGGGATGGCATTCCAACGCCACTTGCATATACTAATTGTATTGACGTAAAGGGGTTGTTGTTTCATGTGTGGAATTGTTGGATGGGTAGAAGGTCAAGCATGTTTGGAAGCGGCACGACCTGCAATTGAAAAGATGACACAAACATTAGAAAAAAGGGGACCTGATCAAGGGAGCACGTGGATGAATGGACAAGCTGTTTTTGGTCATCGACGTTTGGCAGTTATTGATTTAGAAGGTGGACGTCAACCGATGGAAAAATCAGGTTGTACGTTGGTTTATAATGGTGAATTGTATAACACGGACAGCTTGCGAAAAGAGCTGAAAGCGCTAGGATATGCTTTTTCTGATGAGTCGGATACAGAAGTGCTTTTGACGGCTTATTTAGTATGGAAAGAACATTGTGTCGACCATTTAAACGGTATTTTTGCTTTTGCGATTTGGGATGACCGAGACAAAACCTTATTTGTTGCAAGAGATAGATTAGGTGTCAAGCCGTTGTTTTTTAAAGAAGGGGGTCATAAATTATACTTTGCTTCTGAATTAAAAGCGATCCTTGCTCATCCAGAAGTCAAAGCAAAAGTGAGTTATCATGGGTTGGCAGAGGTATTGGGACTCGGTCCTTCTCGTTCACCGGGTCATGGCGTTTTTGAAGGGATACAAGCTTTGAAACCTGGTCATTATTTAACATTTTCGACGAAGTCTGGTTTGAAAATCAAGAGATATTGGGATGTTGAAAGTCGACCACATACAGATGACTTTTTAGCAACAGTCGAAAAAACACGCTTTTTATTAACTGCTGCAATTGAACGACAGCTTGTTTCTGATGTGCCCCTTTGTACGTTTCTTTCAGGTGGGGTTGATTCCAGTGCCATTACCGCCATTGCTGCCAAGTCGTTGAAAGATCAGCCATTACATACGTATTCCATTGATTATGAAGGAAGCGAGCAGTATTTTGCTAAAAATGCATTTCAACCTGATTCAGATGAACGCTTTATTAAGTTGATGAGTGAGACGTTTAAAACCCACCATCATCGTCAAGTGATTGATAACGAAGCGTTATTTTTCTATTTAGAAGAAGCAACGTATGCACGGGATTTACCGGGCATGGCCGATGTGGATAGTTCTTTGTTGTGGTTTTCAAAGGAAATTAAAAAAGATTTTACAGTCGGCTTATCTGGAGAATGTGCGGATGAAATTTTTGGTGGTTATCCGTGGTTTTACCGAGATGATGACTTATCAGGTGAACATTTTCCATGGTTAAGATCAACAGGCTTACGGACATCTCTACTAAGAGAAACATGGCAACAAAAATTACAAATCGGTGAGTATATTAAGGCGCAATACTTAAAAACCATAAGAGAAACACCTGAACTAGCAGGTGAAAGTCCTGTCGAAAAAAGAAGAAGAGAGATGTTTTATTTAAACAAAGAATGGTTTATGGCGACATTGCTTGAACGAAAAGACCGGATGAGCATGGCAGCGGGACTTGAAGTTCGCGTTCCATTTGCGGATCATCACTTGGTGGAATATCTTTGGAATGTTCCTTGGGAGATGAAATTTTACAACGGTCGAGAAAAAGGCCTATTACGCGAAGCGTTACGTGGTATTTTGCCTGAAGACGTGCTGTTTCGTAAAAAAAGTCCGTATCCGAAAACATTCCATCCTGCGTATACCCAAGCAGTGGTGGCGAAATTAAAAGAAGTGTTGCAACAGAAGTCTTCTATTTTACATGAATTATTCGACCCTGAGCAGTTAAAGACATTGATTGAATCAGAAGGCAAAGTGATGACAGTGCCGTGGTTTGGACAGTTGATGATGTATCCACAGCTCGTTGCTTACTTGTTGCAAATTCATTGGTGGGTCGAGAAATATGGGGTTGATATCAGTGAGTAAAATGAATTTCTTCTACCCTTGGGCATTGGATCTGATGAAGCCAAGCGATGCTGATTCGGGTAACATAAAAAAATAAAATGTATGCATCGCATCTAACGAGCATACATTTTATTTTTGGTACAGATGATTTTACAAGCATTTAGCACCCACTGTAACTGCTACATCTTTTTGCAAAAAATTTTAAATTCCATTAAGAAAAGTGCTTGCAACTATATACCTAGTATGATATAATGAATTCAGAAGCCTTTCACACAGGAGCTTCTAAAAAATAAATAAGAGGTTTTACAATGAAAAGATTCAAAAAAGTAATGTTTGCTTACTAGCAGTCGCCCTGCTGTTTACAGTAGTGCCTGTAACCGCTGAAGCATGGTCAGCATGGCAAAATGTGTCAACCAATGTGCCTGTCGTTGGCAACAATGGTCAATTTTTAGCTGCTTCTAGAAGAGCAGACGGGCGATGGCGTCATCGAATTTCTGGCGTTCTAAACGGTAATCTTGTGGAATCACAGGTGGAAAGTAATAATGCCTGTAGTGTTGCTATTGCAAACAGTCGGAGAGTTTATGCAACTGTTAACAACAGGGCACACGCCGAAGCACATACTCAACTTTGGGGGAATACTTCGGGTTGGAATTTACTTGCTCAATGTTAATGAAGAAGGTACTTGTACCTTCTTTTCTTCTTAACCACTTGGATATTGGAGTGTGTCATACATGAAAAAAATAATCGGTTTTTTATTTGTCTTGCTGTTGTTAGTGAGTATGTTTTATGGGTTGTTTTATTTGCGGAGTGCCAATTTTTACCAATTGGTATTTGAGGATCGTACGTTTTTGGATTTAGGTTTTAATCATGATTTAGATGCATATCACAGATTTTTATCCCTTGCAGAGGAAAAAGGGTTGACTGTTTCACGAATTGTATATCCTGATAGTGAGACAACACTGATCTATAGCACCGATGTGACCCTTGGCGGGCAAGTGCAATTGCTTGAAGGGGAATTTCCACCAGTAGGGTCTCCTTATTTTATTAGCAGTGTTGAAATGGCAGATGATGCACAAATCGGCTTAATGGCAGATGTGGTACCAGAGATGAACATCATCATTGGGGATTTACGTAGTCCACGGAATGTTGGTTTAGATGGACAGTTTCAGATTAATACAACAGATTCAGAAGTCGTCAATGCTTTTATAGCGCGGTTACAAGCAGAAATTCACTTTGTCCATTTAATAGACGACATGATTCCCCTTAGATTACTACGTGTTTTTATGAGTGCCAGCCCTCGAGGAGAAATAGGGACGATCGCATTGTTGGTGATAGAAATCATTGCTATTTTACCAACCCTTACCTTATGTCTGTTCCTTGCGTTGATTCAGTATGTGTTAAGTCGCCTTAAATCAAGTGCCATTTTTTTAACCCATGGCTATGGGAAATACGATGTTGCCAAAATGATCCTTAAAGATTTGATAAAAGTATGGCTGTTTACTGTCGGGATTGCTTATGGTGGCATCATCTTGTATTGGGTCATGACCGCACAATGGCTATTTTTAAGGTCTGGCACTCTGTTGTTTGGACTGCTCTCGCTCGCTTTATTGGGTGCTTGTCTACTGGTTGTTTATGGGATGGTGATGATTTGTCTGCATTTTTTCAACATGACAGCTACGTTAAAAGGTCAAAAGGTTGATGGGAAAATTCAAGTGCTAAATCATGGCTCAAAGCTCATCTTTACAGGCGTCTTTTTATTTTTAACGACCATGACCTTTTCAACCCTTATACAAGTCAATGCCCGCTTAGCGGCATTGTCCCATTGGGAAAAAGCAGAAAATGTGTATCAAATACAGATTAGTTTAGGAAGAAGGTCTTTAGATTGGGAAAATATTAGCCGCTATGATGCACAAAAAGTGGCATTTTATCAAGATCTTTTGCGTGATCACAACGGTTTTATGATGGACGCAATCAATATTCGTATCATCGATATAGAGCGAGATGAAGCTGATGAATGGGGAGAATCAAATCGGGAACTGCATTTGTTAAATAGAATTGAAAATGTCAAGATAAGTCCAAGTTTTTTAACCATCAATCCCATTTATACAAGAGAAGGGGAACAGGCTTATGATTTGTTAATTTTAGATGGGGAAACATTAAATGTATTATTGCCTGAACGGATGTTAGCAGACGAAATAGAGATATATGAAGCACTCTTAGAATCTTTTCCACGAGCAGAACGCCTTCATATGATTTATGTTGAGGATGGACAATTTTATTTTACTTTTAATTCTAGATGGAGGCTGCAAGATGGCAATCGCGTTTTAGATCCATTTGCGCTTATTTATGAAGCACCTTTAATTTCGGATCATTTTATCGCAAATGCGCTCAGTCATAGTGTTTACTTTGTTGCCCAAACGAATCAACCCTTTTTAGAAATCGAACCGCTCATTCATGCGCATGGGTTACAGTCACAAATTCAATGGATAAGAGCTATTTATGATGACAATGTTCGTGAAGTTAGAGACATGCAAGCGCATCAAGTTCGACTAATGGGGCTTCTTGTTTTATTGGTGATAACCAACCTTTCGGTCGCTTATAACTTAATCGCTAATTACTTTGAA
>WRKJ01000031.1 GCA_009778135.1 Defluviitaleaceae bacterium | reverse complement strand
TGAAAAATAGGGATTTATCAAGATGAGTACGAAAAGAAGGTGAGGGTAAGATCAATCAACAGACAAGGGTTCACAAAAAGATGAAAAATGAGCGCAAATGGTTTTTGAAGGAAAGTGGGTGATGTTTTTGATTTTGTTAATGTCAATTGTTTTGTTGTGAGTTGAATCATTAATAAGTGGAGGTACATCATGAAAAAGAGTAAAGCACGTTATACAAGGGCACAGTTGGAGCGTTTGACGACGTTACAGTTACGCGATATTTGTTTCAAGGAAAAAATTGTTAAAGGGATTGCGAATATGTTGGATCGGGAAGCGTTTATTAGTACGATTTTGCGTTTTCGCGGTGCGAATGAGGATTTTCTCATCAAAAAGTATAGTCAAGCGAATTATGATCGGTTAAAGCGGTTTGTGAAAGCAAATTTAGGTGATGAGTTGGTTCCGAAGAAAGCCATTGCGAATCCGGCGAAGTTGACGGTGTATCGCTCGCTTGCGATTGAGCCACGGGATGCATATAAGGTGATCACGGAGGATAAGGATCTGGCAGAAACGAATGTGTTGCTCGTTGATGAGCAGTATTCGCTGTGCGGTATTTTCCATTTGCTACAAGATGAGCGAGCCAAAGATGTGCTTTATTTATGCATGAGTGGCGAAATGGAAGTGGAAGTCACCACGAATAAAAATTATCGGTTGCTTTATGTCTCACCTGAGTTATCAGAGCATTTATTCGACGTTTATAGCGGTGAAAATAAGCATCAGCGTCAATTGAATTATTATCAAGTTCCGCTTCAAAATTTGGAAGTGCGCGAGCTTGAAGTCTCTCGTGAAACATTGGCCATCGATTTTGGTACGTCGAATACGACGGCAGGCATTTATTTATCATCAGAGAGTAGTCAACATTTTAGCCAACACGATATTTTGAATGGTCGTTTAAAAATCAATGCGATTAATTATGTGATGTTTGAAAATATTGCCAGTGAAGCGAAGGAATGGCTGGAATTGTTACCAACGGTTGTGAGTGTGGAAAATTGTCACAACCCTCAAAACGTGACTTACCAGTATGGATATGAAGTGATCCGTCATGACCATTTAACAGGTGGCAATGATTTGTCTTCGACGTTTTATGAAATTAAGCGTTGGGTCAACACGTTTGATAAAACGGAAGAAGTAAGTGATCATAAAGGGAATGTCGCATGGGTGAAGCGCAGTGACATCATTGCCGGTTATATCAAGTATGTCATTAACCATGCGGAGCAACAGTTTAAATGTCGCTTTAAACATTTACATATTTCCAGTCCGGTGAAGTTGAAAAGTCAATTTATTGAGATGTTTAAACGTATTTTAGGGGGTTATACCTTTGAAGAAACGGATGCTTTAGATGAAGGGGTTGCGGTGCTTTACAACACCATTGAAAATCAAATTCATCGTGAAACATTTGAAGATGGGGTATTTTACAAAGCGTTGATCATTGATTGTGGGGGTGGGACGACGGACTTGTCGTCGTGTATTTTTAAAATTGAAGAAAATCGGCTTAATTATCAAATTGATGTCAACACGACGTATGAAAATGGCGATACCAATTTTGGTGGCAATAATTTAACGTATCGGTTGATGCAGTATTTGAAAATTTTAATTGCCAATGCGTATCAAAACCCGAAGCAAACGATTGATTACAGTGATGTGATGGAAGTACTCATCGGTGATGTGTACCGTTATTTAGATGACCATGGCAAAGATGCGTTGTATGAAAAACTTGAAGCGAAGTATCAAGCATGCGAAGCTTTTTTACCCACACAGTACAGTCAGTATTTAAACAAAAGTAACAATGAATACATGCGCATCAAAGCGAATTATTATACCATTTGGCGATTGGCTAATGAAATCAAGCAACGCTTTTTTGAAGAAGTCGGTCTAATGGAATTAAATTTAGCGACAGCTAAACTCAATGGGTTAACCGGCTTTAAGCTAACGGTTGTGAAAGATAAAAAATTAGATTATGTGTACCAGTTACCACAAGTGAAGGTGACCTTACCAGAAATACGGGGTTTGATCAAAGGCGATATTTACGACATCATTAAAAAGTTTTTAGAAACGTTGTACTTGAGGGATGAACTGCAAGAGTTTTCGATCATTAAAATGACGGGGCAGTCTTGTCGCATTGATTTATTCCGTGACAGCATTAAAGAATTTATCCCTGGTCGCCAAATTGAGTTTCGACAAAAAGAAAACCATCTGTTGGATTTAAAATTGGCATGTCTCAACGGGGTATTGCGGTATTTGCATGCGAAGAAAACAGGGATGATTCGGGCTGTTATCGAAAATTCGACACCCATTACGCCCTATTCCATTTTTGCGTATACCCATAAAAACGAGCAAAAAATGTTGCTGACGAGTTCAGAAGCGATGACGCAACAAAGTGGCTTTATTTCCAAACATCGCAGCATTAAAGAAATGGTCTTTTACTTGGCCAACATTGATGAACAAGTTCAAACGACATATGTGTATTTGAATAACGAAGCAACCTATCAAACCATCAGTTATGACGACTTCCGTGCCAAGTATGACGCTTTTATTCAACAAGATGATTTGGACAACATTGTGGACGACGAAGTCAAATTCTTCGTTTACGCCACCGCTGATAACTGGGGTTTTAACATCTTACCCGTCACTCGGACGGATAACCAATTGAAAATTGGCGACAAAGTCTACTTCCCATTCGAAAACGAACAATGGGAACTTAACTTCTTTGACGGAGAGAAATAACATAAAAAGCGAAAGCATTAATGATAAGGAGGCATGTGAGATGTTTGAAAGGAAGCGACCTATTTTTACAAAAGGGCGTATTTTGAAGAATGAGATGTTGGAGACGATGCGTGATTTTCCGACGCAAGTGATGGATATTTGGTTGGCAAGTCAAGGTGATGGGGTGGTTTGTGGGCTTGATTTGACGGTTGATGCGGCGATGATTACGTTGGCAGCTGGGATGGTGAAGCATGAAGGGGAGTTGTTGGTGTTGGTTGATGCGTTACAAGTGCCGTATGTGGCTGATGGTCGGGAGCAGTTTCTGAAGTTGCAGTTTCACGACCGTTATGAGACGGCTGATTTTGAGGGTCGTCAAGTGGAGGTGGTGCTTCATCATGAAAAGGTTCAAAGCCATGAAATGGAATTGGCGCGTTTTCGATTAAGTCAAGGGGCTTATTTACGACAAGATTATCAAGATTTCGAAGATTTTAAAACGGGTCACAATACGTTGAATGTGGTGAATCAACCGTATAGCAGTGTGAGTGGCGTCACGTTAAATCCGATGATTTTACGTTATTTTGCCCACGGGTTGCTGAGCTATCAGACAGAAAATCCCCATGATTTGGCGGTTGTGTATCAAGTCCTTAATGGAACGGGAAGTATGAGTAAAGAACTGCTGGTCCATTACATCAAGATCAGGTTAAAAGAAGCGCAAGCCCAGATTGAAACGAATGATGATTTGTTTAAAGGGTTGCTTCATGTGCTTAAACTAGCGAAGCGGGAAGTTCGAGGGATTGGGCGCACGGTGAGTGGCAGTCGTCGCTTGATTGTCGATTAAAAAAGGGAGGTGAAGAAAAAATGAAGCACTTAATTAAAATGATGTTGATCATGCTGTTGGCCGTGATGTCTGTGATGCCGACAGTGGCTCGGGCAGAAGTGGCAGATGAAGGTGCGGATCTCATGATCGTCATCGATAAAAGTACATCTATGGGTGAGCATGATCCGCATATTGAAGTGTTAGCAGCGACTGAACAGTTGTTACATTTAAGTTTGGGGACTGCGAATCGGGTGGGGTTTGTTGTTTATAACCATGAGATTCTTGCGTATCAAAGCTTAGAACGAATGACGACATTGGATCAAATTGATGCCATCATGACGCAGTTGCGTGGCTTGTTGATCAGTGGTTGGACAGATGTCGGGCTTGCTTTACAAACGGCAAGGCAACAACTTGAACAAGATGGGTATCGTCTGGGGCGTACTGCAATGATCTTTTTATCCGATGGAGATTACACCTTAGATGACGGTCATCCTGTGCCTAATCGGACACAAGCAGATGTGATGGCAGATGTAGAAGCGGTTTTAACGACCATTTCTTATCCGATTTTCAATATCCAATATAGCGTCTTATTGTATTTAGATTTGGCGCCGAAAAATGAATGGGGGCCTCGAACAGGTGGTGTGAATCTAAATGCCACGACCCCTGGTGAAATGACAGCTGCTGTGAATCAGGTGTATCGTTTGATCATGGAGATGGTAGATGAGAATGAGCCGCTTCCGACTGAACCCATCCTTTATGAACATCAACTGATCATTGACATTCCACAAACGGTTGATGAAGCAGACGAAGTCATTGTGGAAGTCACCCTGATTGGCGAAGGTTTGGTTGAATCCATCATCATTCCCGATGCATACGACCATATTACCATCCGTCCAGTAGGGACCCATTACGTCATTACCGTTACCAACCCACAACAAGACGTGTATGTCCTTTCTTACTTGGCGTTTAGCGAAGAAGCCCTTGAAGTGCGACTCACCCGACATTTGATCAACATTCCAGCGATAATTCGAGCACTTAACCCCATTGCACTCGGCGTGAGCATCCTGTTGACTGTGGGCATTCTCGTTCTACTGGTCAGTCGCATTCGGAAAAAACGCATCATCAAAAAAGCATACCCGACCCTGAAGAGCAAGTTAGAATGCTACTTTATGGAACTTCCCACTGGGACCAAACCCATTCCCATTCAATCATGGTCAGCCACTGTCTTAGCAGCCCATCCCCAAACGAGTCTCTATCAACTGCTTAAAAACATGCCCATTCGCATGAAAATGACAGCTGCTAAAAACATCTTCATTTCGATCCAAGCAGACAACAGCTTTTTGATTACCCACCAAGCAGACATCGTGTGCTACAAAGACGGGCGGGCGATATCAGACCAAAAAATCACCTTGAAAAGCGGCCAAGGCCTCTATGTCGTGTTTCATAAAGGCACGTTGGAAATTGAACTGAGAGCGAAGTAGGTCGGTCGACACGCGTGCAGCATGCGTGATTTTACATTGATGGCACGCCATGAACGCAAAACGACCAACGAATAAGGGGGTCGATCGCGATCAGGGCTGTATCCTCAAGTTATTGTACGTTATAACGAAAAAATAAATTCAAAGGAGTGTATCAAAATGGATAAGAAAGCATTTTTAGATGAGCAGATCATCGAGATGATGAATGAGGTGGAGCAGCCTGAGGAGAAAGCTGCTGTTGATGAAGTGGTTTCGGAAGAAGTGAAGCCTGAGGATCGGACGATTTATACAGGATTGAAAATCATGGGGAAGTGGGTTTATTTTGAGGAACGGTTGTTAGTAGCAGATAAGCTCATCATGATGGTGCCTGAGGCGTTCACTCAGATGGGTGAAGCGCAAGCGAAGATGAAATATCCGTCTGAACAGCGCCCTGAAACAATTTTGACAGATAGTAGCAGTGCCATCAATTTAATGTTTACTTACATGGATCAAGCCATTAAAGATGAAGAAGTGGAGACATTTCGAGATGAGTTGATGCGTGGTATGCAACGGTTGAATCCAGGGATTAAGCCACAGGAACGTGGCGTTGAAGTGGTTGGAAAAAAGCAGGTGGCCTATGTGGAATTTACCAATCCAGTGCTGGATGGGAAGTTATACAATTTGCTCTATTTCATGGAACTAGACGGTCAGTGTTTGATGGTTAACTTTAACTGTCGAACAAAAGAGATGAAGTACTGGAAAAAGGCAGCTTTTGAGATGATGGCATCGCTTCGTATCGTAGGAGAAGCGGATGAAAGGAAAGGTGAGTTCAATGAATCACATTAGACGAGACAACAAGGATGCACCGGCTTCTTTGTTTATGAAGCCGACGCCAAGTCTATCGATTACGTTTGAACATTTAAACATTGCGCCGTATGAAGTGGTGAAAATGTTAGATGTTCAGATGCGGCAAGAAATGAATGAGCATGGAACGCTCTACGTGAAAGCTTTGTTAAGCGATGAGCAAGGACAGCAGTATGCGCAAGCTGCCATGGATGGAAAAAACGTGGTGTTAAGTGCCGGTGATCATATTTTGTTTCAAGGATTGGTTCGCGATGCTTGTGTGTCGTTTCGAGCGGGCAGCTACGAGTTAGAAGTCCATGGGATTTCGTATAGTTACCTGTTAGATTTGAAACAAAAGAGTCGCTCTTTTCAAGATTTGGGCATGTCTTACAGCGCAGTTGCCGAAGCGGTGATGGGTGCTTACGGCGGTGGTATCATGGACATGGCATCAGGTGGTGCCGCCATTGGACAGTTTATTTTACAGTATTTGGAGACAGATTGGCAATTTTTAAAACGCTTGGCTTCTCATTTTAAGACAGGGTTGGTCTGTGATCCTCGCTTTAATAAGCCGATGGTGTACTTAGGTATTGCACATGTGCAAGCCATTGAATTGGATCAGTTTAATTATGAAGCCGGCAAAGATTTGAAGCGATATCACTATCTATCCCAAAACAAAGTAACTGGCATTTCAGAAGCCGACTTTATCCGTTATACCGTCGACACCAATCAAGTGGTGAACATTGGGGATCAAGTGCGCTTTCAAGGTCAAAGTCTATGCGTGTTGGATTGTTTGGGACGTGTGGATCGAGGGATTTTTATGAATCGTCTTATTTTAAGTCCGATAAAAGGCTTTGCCCAAGCGTATCGACCGCATCATGAAGCAGCGGGATGTTCGTTTAGCGGGAAAGTGATTGATGTGAAGAATGATCAAGTGAAAGTTCATTTGGATATCGATGAAGCCCAAGATACTGGCAGTGCGTGTTGGTTCAAGTATTCAACGGTGTATTCCTCGCAAGATGGCAGCGGTTTTTATTGCATGCCTGAAATGGGTGATACGATTCGTTTGTATGTGCCAGATGGCGACGACGATCATGCGTATGCCATCAGTTCGGTTCATGAGCCAGTGAGTGCAGCGCCCAGTGGTGCGGCAGAAGGGGGTGTTGGCGCAGGAATTGCACCAGGTGGGACGAGGGATGATCCAGAAGTGAAATCATTGCGAACGCCGACAGGCAAAGAAATCCGACTCACACCAGAAGGGATTTTTATTCTCTCGGAAGGGGCAGTCATCGTGTTAACAAAAGAAGATGGCATCATGATTCACAGTGAAAATGACATTGAGTTCAAATCGGAAAAAAGCATTATTTTAGCAGCCGAAGAAGATGTGAACATCGTTGGGACAGAAGGCGTGGAGCTTCATGCTGAAACAGCGAGTCTTTCGTTAGAAGAAGATGTTCATATCATCGGTCAAGAAGTGATGTCCAATGGAGGTGCTTAACGATGAATCAACAACAACCTCGCATGTTCGGTGATTTAAATGTGGATCAACGCAGTTTTGAACTTTTATCTAAATTGGATGCTTATGGTCAACTTCACTTTGACACATTGGTTGATGAATTCGTCCAATCCTTCACGACGTACTGTGAACAGATCGTCCACATGCAACAAGCTGGCCACAAACAAGCCATCGCTTTTATCAACTTCTCTGTTTTAAAAACCAATCTACTGACCCGCAAACATGAATTGAGAATGGATGCCTATGACGAAAACTGGTATTTAGATCGGGTAGCATGCACAGGTACTTACGATGTCAGCCCCTTTTACCGTTGGTTGTATACATTTGCAGATAACTTAGAAGCCACCCGCAAGAAATATAGGGGGAAATTGACCTTTGCACAGATGCAAGCGCTGATTTTTGAAGAAAGCCATCGCTACTTGATTTTCGTTGCAGAACTCATGCGCGTTGCGATCAAAAAAGTCGTCAAAACGGCAGTTTTTAAGCAACTGAATCGTCACGAAGTTTTCGTGATTTGCATCGGTGAGTACCAAGACCGTGTCGACATTTTATACAAAGAAGACAGCACGGTCAAAGATGCCAAAGTCGTGAAGCGTTATTTGGAAAAAGGAAAAGGACAAGCTGACCCCTTTACCTATGAAATCTGTGAAAACGTGGACTTATCAAAAGGCGACTTTGCTGACTTAAACATCCTCTTTTCATCCTTTGCAGGTTGTGACTTTACCGATACCAGCTTTGAAGCGACGTTGCTTTTGATGACCAGCTTTAAAGACGCAACGTTGAAAAATACCACGCTCAAAAAAGCACAAATCTTTGACGGTGACTTTACCGGCGCAACCCTCGAAAATGTGGACTTTAAAGACGCCAAACTGAAACATGTGATTTTCAAAAATGCCACACTGATCAATGTGACCTTTGACGACGCACTGTTGCTTACACAACTCAATTTTGAAGGTGCGACATTGATTGACACAGACATCCCGATCGAAAAGGGGGTGAGCTAAATGGATTACTTTGTTTTAGGAACAGACAAACGGATTGTGAATGTCCCCAACATGACTTTTCCGAAACAAATCGAAACAGCCAAGCATTTGGACTTGAACCCTTACTTAGGAAAAGCGCTCATGGTGATGGTTAAATCCGACCCTTTGAACGAATATCCGGATTACATGGAAGTCCCACTCAACTTGCAAGTACCCATGATGCTGATTTCTCATAAATTGAAAAAAATCGTCAGCCAATACCAACCGAACATTGACTTTCAAATGGCACTGCTGATTGAGCGAGAACGGGCACATCAAGACATGTACCATCTCATGAATGTGCCAGAAATAGACGCCTTAGCAGATGACATCTCCTTTGATAACAGTGGCTACGCTCGGACGTTGGTATTAGACGAAAAGAAAATCGGCGCAACCCGAATTTTTAGAATCAAAGGACATAACAAAAAACTCATCGTCCGATTGGACGTAGCCGAAAGCCTCTTGCGCCGTGATGGTGCAGGAATGACATTTGAAAAAGTGAAGATGAAGGAGGAGGAAAAAACATGCCTGGCATAATCGCAAATATCATGGAGACAGTTGCTCAAATAATAGAAGAAGAAAAAGAAGAAAAAGAGGAAAATAAAGAAATCCATTATCCTTATGTGGTAAGAGGTGCTCACATTTTTTGCCCATATGGGACGCACATCAGGAAGTTAGATATGCCTTATGCGCATGGTGCCTTTATACGAGATAAGGCGATGTTAAATGAAGATGATTGTGAAGTTGGACTGTCTGCGAATATTGCCCCTTTTGGCGGCTGTCGGTCACCCTTAAAAGAAGGAAAGGAAGTTAAGATTACAATAGGCGAAGATGATTTGCCGATGCCGACTGGTTATGACGAAGCAACAGGGACACTGATCCTTCCAGACCCCGGACATGTGATTGAAGATGTGAAGTTATGTGAACCGAGTTTGTTAAGTGAAAAATGGTTAGAAGCAGAAGAAGAAACGTTAGTAGATGGAAAACCAGCTTTGACGATGAAATGTCACTTAACATGTGCGTACGCATGTCAAGATAATGGAGAAGCGAGAATTAGTTTTATGACAGATGGCCAAGCGGTTGAGTGATCAATAAAAAGAGAAGGTGGTGAAAAAAATGAATGATTTCTTAACCTATGGAGAGATTCAAATTCGGACACCGTATCGCATTCAGAGGATTAAAGCATTGGAA
>WRKJ01000030.1 GCA_009778135.1 Defluviitaleaceae bacterium | reverse complement strand
TCCACGGTGGCTTAGTTGGCTAGTTGCTGTTATAAAGAGTGGTGTTGAGACGACACCAACAATCCCAACAGTTCCAACAATTCCAGAACTAGAACTTACACGCTGATTGGCTTCAACATTTGTCGCTTGTACAGCAATCGATTGGTGTTGCGTAGCACCACCTAGTAAGACGACCCCCAATACTGCTGTTGCAACAATTTTCTTCTGTGTTTTCTTCATTTTTTTCACCCTTTCATTCAATCATGATTCCATTGTATTTCGTCATTGCGATACATCCTACATCCCCTCTTAAAATTCACACACCTCTAGTGAGTATACTTCAATTATAATGGCTTTTCTTAAATAAGTCAAGGGTTTTTAGAAAGGTTTTCAACGAATGAGTCACAGTCAGTACGACCTTTTCAACGAACAGTCGATCGTTTGCGTCTACTTTTAACATTTTTTGAACGTTGACACGTGTATTTTGGATGTATTAAAACGCCGAAGATGATGCATTGAGCGTTTTAACACGGGCTTTACGAGCCAAGATGAGACCAATGGTTGGGAAAACTAAAACGGTAAGCATCGCTGAACCTGTTAATCCGGCTGCCATTACTGAACTCATAACGCCTGCATGTTGCGCAATGCCAAGGACAGCTAACACCCCAGCAATTGAGCAACTGATCATAAATCCTGTTGACGCATGCTCAAGGCGTGTCGATTTTTGAGGCAGGATTAACGATCCCGGAAGCCCACGCACTAAAAACTTCATTAACATAAAGACTGGAATCAAGAAAAAGCTTAGCGGTTGTGCAATCATGCCTAAAAGGTCAAAGTTGACACCAGCCATGACGAAGAAGATGGGAACAAAGACACCGAAAGCGATCGCTTTAACTTTACTTTCAATGATTTTGCGTTCCGTTGTTTCAACATGCGCAAATAATTGACGAATGACAATGCCAGCAGCAAATGCACCTAGCAAGCGGTCTACACCTAAAGCAAGTCCAAAACCTACGATTAAAAATAAGATAACTGCTTGATCACGAATCCCCATTTGACCGACCATTTCAAGTGTTGCCGTTTGTTGTTTGGCAAGAAAACGTGGCAATCCTTTACGAGCAAAGAAAATAGCAACGCCGACTGCAGCAAAGAAAAGTGTATGGTTGACCAAAGTAGCTGCAACTGAACCACCTTCTGCCATTGCACCTGAGACAACCGCAACCGCAACAACTGGTGCGAACTGTCCAATCACACCCGCTGCTGTAATCCCTTTACCGATTTTCGTCGTCATTTCTCCTGCATCTTGCATCATTGGATAAACGGTCGTTAAACCTGTTGCAATGGTTGAAGCACCGATGGCAATTCCAGCAACCGCAAGACCAACGCCCGCAGGAACAAGACCCTCAAGTCCAGAGAATAAGAAAGCAACACCAATCCCAACCGGAATCGAAACAAGTAAGCATAAAATCCATGTCCAAGTCGCTTTACCGATCGCTTTCTTTCCTAACATCCCAAAGTCAGTGTCATATCCACCAACGAAGAAAAGCAAGATGACACCTATCACACGAAGATATTCAATCACGGCACTCGGTTGAACCAAGGCAAGTACACCTGGACCGATTAAGATACCCAATGTCATTTCAGAAACGGGTACGGGGATACGAATCCATCTTTTAAGCGCACTTGATAACAAAGGTGCGAGCAAACCAGCGATAAGCACAGCGATGAGTGAAAGACCCGTTTCAGTTACATGAAACCCTTGAAGTCCTTCTATGGCATGACAGCCTGCTAATAAGATCGCACCCAGTGCCAAAATAACCATTTTTGTTTGCATTTTCTTTCTCATACTTGATCTCTCCTCTTTCAAACACGATTGTCAATCAGTGGCATCATCGGCTTTATCAGCTTAAATTTGAAATCATTATACCTAGGGCAAAACAAAAAAGCAATGAAAAACTTCAAAAATCAAAAAATGAGCCCTATTTATTTGTTATTAATCACAAATAAATTTTGATTTTCTTATTTATTGTCATGATGAATTGATCATGATAATTTTAAAGGATTAAAAAAACTGGCTCAACCAAAGCCAGCCAGCTCCGTCTTCTTCATTTTTTTCGGTAGAAAGTAACGCTTATAATGCTTCCCCAAGCGATAGTTCGACTTTGATCAAACCAGCCATTTCTTGTTGATCCGCCATAAACTGCTCATGAGCCCGTTCAATGTCATCCTCAACTAGCAAGTCATGCATCAGTTGCGCCACACTCGCCAATTTAAATGACCATAGCTGAATCACGTCTTCATGCGCAGTGCCGGAAACTTCAACAACTTGTAAGTGCAACCTTCGAATCTCATCATACATCAATTCCAAATCAGCAAAGCTAAGTTCATCTTCTCCATAAATATACAGGGTCACTTTTTCTGAGAATGCCAAGTGTCGATCGAGTAAACTCGTATGATAACTGATCACATCCACGGTTTGTTCCTGTATACCCACTTGAATACCAATAAATAAAAGGGCTTCATCAATCAAATGTCGTGTTGGTCCAATATCCATCTGATACCAAAGAAAAATAAAGCCTAAAAAGATCGATACAGGGAGCATCAAACCTAACCGTTTCGCTTTTTTTCTCTTCTTTTTTCTCGATATCACCGGTTGTGTGAGCGGTGGCATGCGGGTCTCGACTTGTGGTCGTTCTCCTTTTCGATGCTCAATTGTATGCTGAGTCGTCGTTTCAAGATTGGAATAATAACCACGCTTGCGTTCTTTTTCTTCTTGTGCTTCTACTTCTAAATAATGTTGATACCAATTTTTGTAGTAACCTTGCATGATGACATCCCCCGATTCATTTAATCATGAAAAAATCCTTACTAAAGCTTAGTCGTAAGGATTTTTTTTATGCCATTTTTTAATCGTCAAATTTCGTTTTAAGCTTGTGTGCAACACCTGTTGGAACAAAGTCTGAAACGTCACCATCAAATTTCGCAATTTCTTTAATCACTGATGACGACAAATAGGTATAGGTAGGATCCGCTGTCAAAAAAACCGTCTCAATATGTGGTGCTAATTTTCTATTCGCCATCGCCATCGCGAATTCATATTCAAAATCGGTTACTGAACGTAAGCCACGAAAAATAGCAATAGCGCCCATGGATTTCGCAAAATCAACACTGAGCATGTTTTCCGAAACAACCACTTGAACATCATTCAAATGTGCCACAGCTTCTTTCGTCAGTTCAACGCGCTCTTCAAGTGTCAATAAATACCGCTTGTTAACATTATGGCTCAGTACAATATAAAGCTGATCAAATAGTTGGACACCGCGTTGAATGATGTCCACATGACCGTTTGTAATCGGGTCAAAAGAGCCAGGATAAATCGCTGTTCTCATCTTCTCATCTTCCTCTTCTTTTTAAAATCAGAATTTCAATGGTGCCGTAAACTTCCTTGCGAACTTCTTTCAATAACGACGGATCATACACAACATCCATGCCAACACCGTACTCACACATGACCACACCTTCTTCGTTTAACAGCTCGTATTTGATCAAACCTTCCAGCAGTTTTGTCATCGACTGCTTTCCATAAGGTGGGTCCAGAAAAACCAAATCAAATGTAGCACCTTTTTTCCCTAACACATGCAACGCTTTAAACGCATCATTTCGGTAAACTTCCGTTCTTTCCCCTAATTTCAAGTCGGCAATATTTTCTTTAATGATTTGAATGGCACTAAAATCTCGGTCGATAAAAATCCCGTGATCCATCCCACGAGACAACGCTTCGATACCTAAACTCCCGCTTCCTGCAAACAAATCTAAAACATGACCACCTTCAAAAAACTGACCCATGATATTAAACACATTTTCTTTCACCTTATCGGTCGTTGGTCTTGTGTTATTTCCTTTCATCATTTTGATTGATCGACCTTTAAACTCACCCGCTATGACTCTCATCTGATATCACCCATTACTATTGTAACAAAAAAGGTGGCATTCTACAACAACATTCAGCTTTTTTGATCAACTTTAAAAGTTCACCTTGTTTTATTTAATAAAAAACGGTATAATTTTGAAAGTGAAACCGAGCAATCGGATCATAGCAAATACCGCTTTATGATAAGGAGCATCATTGATGACAGCTACCGCAAATAAAATCTTCATCAAACATTTCATTAAACAATATTTAATCGGCTTATTCATTTTCATCAGCCTCGTTTCCTTGACAGCCATCATCACGCTAAATTTGACATTTACCTACCCGTGGATGAGTCGTGCATTTAACTTGGATCAAGCAACAGGTTTTGACCATGCAACCCTCCTGTACAATTACAGAAGAATCATTCATTACCTCAACTGGCCTTGGGTCACGACCCTTTATATGCCTGATTTCCCAATGAGTCCAACAGGTGAATTCCATTTCTGGGAGGTGATGATCATTTTCCAAGTGTTACAAGTCATCTCCGTTTTATTGATCACGTGGCTTGTGATCTCAATCCGCAATAAGTTGCAACTGTTAAACCATTTCAACACTGCTGCAAACCTAACCTTCCTCATTTTCGGCATTTTCTTGTGGATCATGCTCATCGATTTTGACTTTTTCTTCTACTGGTTTCATCGTGCTTTTTTCAATAATGATTATTGGATTTTCAACCCACGATACGATCCCATCATTTTGGCATTACCAGCTGAATTGTTTATGATTAAAGGCTTTATCATAACAGGATTCCTTTTTCTGATCAGTGTGATTGTCAAAATCATGTTTTATCGACACCAGAAAAATGTCTGATCATTTTTGTTGATTTAACAAGCATCTCGTGTGTGAGAAACTGATAAACTCGGAAAATAATCATATCTGGTTAACAAATGTTAACAAATGTTAATTTTTGTCTAATGAATGTTAATTCTTTATATGGTATAATGTTATTTATCGATGCATTGAACATGCGTACTTGAATAGGCTGACGAGTCTTGGATGGTACTGGAAGGAGGAAGATAGTACTGAAGTGTAGACTGAAGAAGTTACACGTCAATTTCATTTAAAATCAAATGAACAGACGTTCGGATAATAAGTCCTCAATTTTATACAGGGTTTAGACTTTCTGAACGTGTGTTAGTAAAAATTAGGAGGTTCCACATGATGAGAAAATTAACAAAATTTGGTGTTACAGCACTTACAGTTGTGACACTAGCAGCTCCATTTTCAGCCCCCCTTATAGCGCAAGCTGTACAAGAAGGGGTAGGAGATTCCGGCGTTTATACCAATATAAGTAATAGGATTCATATAGATATACGGCATAATGGTTGGAGAGAGACTACTTGGCTGGTGAGCAGTCACAGAGCCGTTGGCACAACGGCTATTTCTGCACCTGGCAGCGTGGATACACGTCATACAACCACTGCTCAATTTAGGAATCGTACCACTGGTAGTATTTCAGGGCAACGAACTCATACTGCCAGTGTGTCTACACGGGCTGAAACGCCATGGCTTGCTGCGGGCAGTCTGTCTCATGTTGCTGAAACATTTTGGAGTTGGCCATGATTTGACATAGCAACTGTATAAAAATCAAGAAAGGGTCGCATCTTATTTCACTTTCTTGATTTTTTAATATATGTTTAGAAAGTGGTGAAAAAATGTTTAAGAAATTTAAAAGCGGGCGTATTGAACTGCTGCTTATTTTTTTAATGACCTTTAATATGACACTACATGATTACTTGGTGGTTCAAGGCTTGTTGATTTTGGAAAGCAATCAACTTTTGACGGGTCATGAAATACGAACCAATAAAAATGTTGAAGAACTTTTATCCTTAGAAGCATTAGATGAAATTAACTACCGCTTATTTGCCCGCGTCGCATTTTATTCACCTTATGACGATATTTGGCTCTTTTACACGAATGACTTTTCGAATTGGATGCCACCTTTATCGGAAGGAAGCTTCTTCAATAGCGCTCATAACAAACAGGCACTCGTCGGTCAAAATGTCGCATTAACAGAAAGAAATGACGGCTTAGTCTATGTTTTTAATGGGGAAGCGTATGAAGTGGTCGGTATTTTGGGATTGCTTAACCCCAGTTTGCTTGATGATATGGTTTTACTGAATGGCTCAGATTTTTGGAAACAACATGAATTAGACTTAATGGTTGATGCTAATGATTCAGAACTGTTAGCAACAGCATTGGGCTCATCTTCCGTTAATGAGCGTAGCGATATTGGCGCCATACTTGAAACTGATTTTTTCACACCGATGATTGTTATTTATAGTTGGTTAATCAGCAGCTTGCTGATTCTCATTATTGCCTATTTGTATGATTTGGATGTAAAAGATGAGGTTAAAGTTCGATTTTTAATTGGCGAAAATCAGTTCCGGCTCTTTGGTCGAATGCTCATTTCATTACTGGTGAAAATAAGAAGTGCTCTAGTGATCCTTTTTGTTGGTTTATGGTTGTTAAATCCGAGGGTAAATCTAAGCGTTTTAGGCTTGCAAGGTTTTTTCCTATTAGCCTTATTAATATTAAGCTATACAACGCTCTTTTTTAGAAAAAGCGTAACGAAAGCGAGGTGGTCGTGATGAAGGGTGAGATCAAACATTATCTCAAAAAATATTGGTTTTTTATTTTTTTACAAGCGCTTTTGATTACGCTTTTATTGGGATTAATCACCGTCTTTGTTCAATTCACAACGTTAACAAGTGGACAATTACACCACTTCGAGGATAGCTTTCACGGAAAAACGATGTTTACTGTCGGTGTTGACGTCCTAGCAGAGACAAATACGACCCTCTATATTGATGAAGAAAATCGCATACATTGGGATGAAACGGTTGATCATAGCATTTCCCTTTTTTATGACCTGTTAAATCAAAGATCTGATATTCATTTTTTATCCATGAACAGCCAATCCACATCGATTAGGGATTTTCACGGCGGTGATCTGTTTGATGCTTTTTATGGGACCGAATTGATGGGAGAATATGAGCTAAACGACAACACGTACCTACGTGTTAAAGCCATTCAAATGAATCAACAAGCGTTTGAATTTTTTGATCTAGAGCTTGCAAATGGCGTCATGTTTTCATGGGAAGAGATCGATTATAACGAACGTACGATTCCTATTTTATTAGGTGATGCCTATCAAGACATTTATGAAATAGGGGATGTTTTAATCAGCGGTGCTCCCTTTGAAAATTTTGAATTAGAGGTCTATGGCTTTTTACCACCAAACACTTCTATCTTTTATTTTTATGAACCGAATTATGTGCTTGACCGTTATATGGTCATGCCGTATCCTTACTCATTACAAGCTTACGTGCCGATTGATCATCAGTTAAAAGTTTTTTTATCTCTTGCCATGATCAGTGGTGATATCGTTGTCGCTGATGATGAGGGTGCGTTAGCATTTGTTTTAAATGTTTTAAGTATTGTTGGTGAGCTATCGGGATTTGAGGATTATCTCCTTTGGGATGTGAATCTTTTTGCAACCCATTTTACCCGCATGGTTGCCATTTTAAATTATAATGTACAGTTGTTACAAGCTGTTTTAGTGTTTTGTATGGCCATTCTTTTCTTTATTTCTACTCAGGTTTCAAAACACTTGTTTAAAAGACGGAAAAAGCATTACCAACTGTTTCATACGTTAGGTTTTTCACAAAAGTTCATGTGCAAGTTGATTTTGCGTGAGATTCGGTGTATGTTTATCATGGTTAGTATTTTTTTGCTAGTGGTCATGTACCTCGTTCTTATCGGACTATATCCGCATGATATTTTTGATCCTGCTCATTTGTTTATTTTCCCACTGTTTTTAGTTCTGGAGATGAACCGGGAACTACTTGTTGCAGCAGGAATTCAATGTGGGTTAGCCATCTTAACTTATCTTTGCTTAAAATCAGAACTGAAAAAAATACTTAATTAATGGGAGTGGTAACTGTGCTAGAATTAAAGGATATCTCAAAAACCTATCTGATGAAAAAGCGCCAGGAACAACAAATTTTCAAAGATTTGAATTTTCAGATTACGAATGAAAAACTCATTGCGATTAAAGGTCGAAGTGGCTCTGGAAAATCAACCTTGCTTAATCTGATTGCTGGGACTGATCTTGATTATGTGGGATCCTATTACTTTGAAGGTAAAAAAATGTCAAAAAAGATGGATGAATTGTCAGCTTTTAGATTAAAACATATTGGTATCGTCACCCAAGATTATCACTTATTAACCGACCGTAAGGTTTTTGACAATATTGCCATTAGTCTAAACTGTCAAAAAAAGTTCAACAAGTCGATCATAAAAGAAAAAGTAAATGACGTACTCGCCTTATTAGACATTGCGCATTTAAAGGATAAATACCCTGAAGCATTATCAGGTGGTGAAGCTCAAAGGGTTGCGATTGCACGTGCGTTGGTGAAAAAACCTCGTTTGATTTTAGCAGATGAGCCAACTGGTGCATTAGATGAAGAAACTGAAGATACTATTTTAACAGTATTCCAAAAATTAGCGAATCAAGGAAACAGAATCATCATTGTTACCCATAGTGATAAAGTGGCGGATATCTGCGAAGTCACTTACACCATCAAAGATTATCAAATATTTAAAAATCTCGTTTTATAACAAAAGCGAGATTTTTTCGTCCAAAAAGCAGATTTCTCGCTTACGATAGACTCAACGCTCACATGCCTGAAAGCTTAGTTAAAATGGTGGCAGCGTACGAGGGCATGGACTTGATAGGTAAGCGAGAAAAAGAAGACTGTATTTAAAAGGACCTCACCATTCGTGTATACTTATGGTAAGCGAAAGTTGAGGTGTTTAATTGGAAGCAACTGT
>WRKJ01000029.1 GCA_009778135.1 Defluviitaleaceae bacterium | reverse complement strand
TGGCATTATATTCCAAAAGGATGATATTAAAAGTTGCTACTTTACAAACAGGTATAAATATGATAGAATTAACATATAAATAAAAAGTGACGTGCTACGAACACGCCACCCGAGCTACTTTCAACGTTAAGGTAGTTCATCTAATTTTTAGATTTCCCACCTTTTCTGCGTTGGTTGTGCGTAAAGGTGGGGTTTTCTTTGCCCTTTTTGCCAAACATCCGCTTAGCAAGAACTTTTGCAGCTGCAGAAACAAATGCTCCTACAAATAATTGCACAAGTCCAAACAAGTACTCTCCCATAGGGTTCACCTCCCTCCCCTTTAATAGGGAAAGATTAGATGAACTTACCTTCACGTCTTTTGTAGCTCTAATTTAAAATTATAACATAAATGTCGACAAATTGCACGATAATTTTTAAAGCCAGAAGAAAAAATATATCTAAACGTGCTTTAAATTGCCCTTATTCCGTTTTATTATTTCCTTGTTGAACATATCGCCTTCTCTCATTCCCTAATTTGAGCTTTTCCCTTGCATAGCACCGTTTGAATTGCTATAATATGAAACACATGTACCCGTCATAAAAGCAAGGGTTAAGAAAGTTGGTATTAACATGCAAGTCGATGTAATTGTGATTGGTGGCGGCACCGCTGGACTGATGGCGGCTATTGCGGCAGGTTCTAAAGGTGCACGTGTGCGCTTAATTGAAAAAGGGAATCGTCTCGGAAACAAAATTGCCATTTCTGGTGGTGGTCGGTGTAATGTCACGAATCGGAAGCCCGTAGCTGAACTCATTCAGCATATCCCTGGCAATGGTCGCTTTTTATATAGCGCCTTTTCTACTTTTAACAATGAAGATCTCATTACATTTTTTGAAAACGCAGGTGTACCACTAAAGGAAGAAGATCATGGGCGGATGTTCCCTGTTTCCAATAGTGCCGAGTCTGTTATTGAAGTACTCATTAATCAGTTAAAGAAATACAACGTCAACATCCAAATGGATACATCGGTAAAAACATTGACTTATATTGATGGTCAAGTAACAGGGGTTGTACTGAAAAATGAGCAGTATATCGCTTGTGAGCAAGTGATTGTGGCTGTCGGTGGCAAATCAGTTCCGCAAACGGGGTCCACAGGTGACGGTTATGCATGGGCAAAAAAAGCCGGACATACCATTACCGAATTGTTTCCGACAGAAGTTCCCATTACGTCTCAAGAAGGCTTTATTCAAAAGAAAACATTGCAAGGCTTATCTTTGAGAAATGTCGCTTTAAAAGTCATCAATCCGAAAGGAAAAGTCGTCATCACCCATCAAATGGACATGATTTTTACCCATTTTGGTATTTCTGGTCCGGCAGCACTTCGTTGTAGTCAATTTGTTTATCAAACCATGAAAAAATTTAATGTCAACCAAGTCCAAATGGAACTCGATTTGTTTCCAGAGGTGAAAGCTGATCTCTTATTCCAAAATGTCACACAACAGTTGAAAAAAGAAGGGAAAAAAGCTGTTAAAAATAGTTTAAAATCTTTGATTCCTGACCGCTTTTTACAATTCATTCTCAAGAGAAATCAAATTCCCGCTACTTTAGAAAGTCATCACGTATCCAATGAAAAAATTCTACGACTTGTTCAAGAGATGAAACATTTTTCATTTCATGTGAACGGCACTTTATCTATCGAAAAAGCTTTCGTAACAGGAGGCGGTGTCTCGGTAAAAGAGATCAACCCGAAAGAAATGTCGTCTAAATTGATGAAAGGTTTGTACTTCTGTGGTGAGATTTTAGATATTCACGGTTATACAGGTGGATACAACATCACAGCTGCCTTTGTGACTGGGAGATTAGCAGGAATCGCTGCTTCAAGCGTGAAAAATTTGAGTTAATTAATGATTTTTTAAGCATCATCATGTCGCCTTTACAGGGATACTTTTAACCAAAAAGTAAGTGATTGTCCCAAGCGTCGGGATTAAGACCAGTAAGCTGATGGCAAGTGATCGAAACGTTACATCGAATTGCTTTAAACCCAGATTTAAACTAAAGTTAAAGCGACCTCTGTGACTAATTGCCATAAAATTCAGGCTTACAAAGGATAATAAAATGAAAATGCCAATAGCTGTCGCAATGGTAATGACCCATCCTACTCGGTTCCAAAACGTCGTAATCAAATAGCCTAGAAAAAATAAAGCCATATAAACGAGAAACTGTAAAATCAATATGAGCGGATCCCCATTTCCCATTTGAAAAGCATGATAAAACAAGCTATCTGAAGGAAAAATTAAATGGCTTATCACGTTTAGTGTCAGCATGATAGGTGCAATCAACAAACTGACGATAAAAGCTGATAGCGTTTCTGCGACAAAATAATCACTTCTCGAAATCCCTTTTCTGACATAATCTGGCAGTTCATAACCTGTTACAATGCCTGAGACAAATATGAAAAAGATAAAAAATCCAAAATTAAAGAATCTGAAATCGACGACTGCTTCACTATTAATGAGATAATTGTTGATCCATCGATGTATGGTGTCGGTGTCATGTAATAAATTCATGATGATTGCAATCAACATCATCGTCCCAAGAAAACCAAGTAAATGCTTCCCAAATCTGATAAGTTCTTCCTTCATCAATCTTTTGATGCGTCCATTAAAAATATGAGTCATTCAAATTTCCTCCTATGTTGTCAAGTGAATAAATAAGTCCTGAAGTGTAACTGCTGACACTTCTAATGCCAGCGCTTGTGCCAATAAGTGATCTTCCTCTGAAATGTCGCCAAAAAGCGTTATTTTCTTAAAACCACCAAGTGATTCTATGTTGATGATGTCTTTTCCCACTGCAAATTGATCGACGACATCAGCTCGACCCGTGATCGCCATACCAGCAGCTACCAGCTCATCGTAAGTGCCTTTTTTAATTAATTCACCTTGATGAATCATGATCACTTCATCAAACAAATATTCCATTTCTGATACTAAATGGGTCGACATGACCATGATGCGTGGGTGACGCGCTTGATCTTTGAGCACTTCTTTGTAAAATAAGTCTCGAGTTGGTGCATCCATCCCTAGATAAGCTTCATCAAAAATCGTAACAGGTGCACGACTCGCTAAACCGATAATGACCGATAAGACAGATTGCATCCCTTTTGATAATTTATGGGGTCTTTTATTCGTAGGAAGACCAAATTTTTGAATCAGTTCATCCGCATAATCCAAATCAAAATAGGGACGATAAGCCGTCTCTTTTTTGATATATTTGCGAATCTTTGGATAGGTTTCCCCTGATTCTGTGTCGAATTTTTTTTGATAAATGAATTGAATGTGTTGCATCAATGCGCCATTATCAAAAAGGGGTGTACCATTGATCAAAACGTCACCAGAAGATGCTTTTCTAAAAGCTGATAAAACGGATAGCAAGCTGGTTTTTCCTGCACCATTACGGCCAAGCAAGCCGTAGATTCTCCCGGGTTCAAGGGTCAATGAAACATCTTTTAAAGCTTGAAAATTTTCAGTGATGGGTATTAAATTTTTGTAAATGACGGATAAGTTCCGCACTTCGATTCTATAGTCATTGTTCATCAATAAGTCCTCCTCATTTTTAGTTGACAATTTGATCATCACAGGTTTTCAACACTTGAATGGGTTTTTTCTTCTTATTCTTGTTCCATCATGCCAATTAATGCTGTTATCTCAATGCTCAACTTTTTTGCTTCTGCCAACATTGGTTTTAAATACTGTGTTAAAAATCGCTCTTTCCGCTTTTCAATTAACATGTTTTTAGCGCCTTTGCTTACAAATATACCAACACCACGTTTTTTATATAAAATCCCTTCATCAACAAGCAAATTCACACCTTTGGCGACGGTGATGTGATTGATTTTATAAAACTGAACAATTTGCGTCGTTGAAGGGACTTGCTCATCCTCACTTAGTGCCCCGCTCATAATCTGATCTTCAATCCGTGCTTTGATTTGTAAAAACAACGGACTGTGCTCATCAAAGGACTTTCCTAACATCTTTCCACCTCCATTCATTATTCATATAGTTATATATATAAGTATATTACTGTATGACAGTCGATTTGTCAACCTAAAATTTAAAACTTTTACAACCCGCTTGGAAAATACCCATTCGCAATCGGTCTAAAGTCTGACTCACATTCAAACTGTAGCCTGTTAACATAAATCTCCATTTCGTTTATAATTTAGCTATCAAGTTCAATAAGCGCTTGGAAAATCGAAAATAAACGTTGTATAAGGAGGTTTCACCATGAGATTACTACTTATCATGATACTGGCACTTATTCTATTGAGTGTCTTATCATCACTACTTGGTCCATTAATTGTCGTTGGCATTGGTTCTGCTTTAGCTTACTATGCTTATCAAAACTTAGTTAAAACAAACAAATCAATCCTCGGTATCATTTGGTGGATCATTGTTGGGTCAACCGGAATAAGTATGATTGTCGGTGCTTTACCAAACTTCATATTTGTCGGTGCCATCATCGTTTTAAGTTACATTGCTTATCGTGCATCTCAGTCAAAATCTTCATCAAATGGTGAGATGAACCAAGGATCGTCTGCTTTTCGTGAATATGAAAGCTTTGAAGCCCAATGGCGTGATCTAACAAATAAATGAAAGACGCTCGTTAAGGGTAAAGACAATTTGTCTCAAAAGGGTTAATCAAACAAAAAGATGAAAAGAGGAATTATGATGAATTTATTGACAAGAGTTAAAGATATTGTAGCTGCTGATTTACACAGCTTATTAGATGAAAAAGAGAAGAAAAATCCAACCGCTATGTTAAATCAACTTTTGCGCAATTGTGAAAAAGAAGTTGAGAAAGTTGAAGCACTGATCAAGCGCCAGGGCGCACTAAAAGCAAAATTCTATGAAGAAAAAGAACATGCTGCGTACATGATGAAAAAGCGTGAGCATCAAGCAGAGGTTGCGATGAAAGCAAATGAAACAGAGCTTGAGAAACGCGCCCACGAAGAAGCTGTTTATTACAAAGCACAAGCGATGAAATTAGACGATTTGTATGAAAAAGCAAAAAATGATGCGTTTGCTTTACAAAATCAATTGCAAGACATGCGTAACAAGTTGAAAGAAATGTACCATCGTCGATGGGAGTTAATGGGACGTGAAAATGTCGCCCATGCCAATCAAAGCATAAAGACATCCATGTCTGACTTATCTGCTGAAGGTCCACTTTCTTACTTCTCAACTGTTGAAAAGCAAATTGAACGCCTTGAAGAAGTTATCCATATGGCCTATGAACGTACAACTTTTGATACGAAAATGGCTCAGTTAGAAAGAGAACTGGCATTAAAAAACGAAAAATCTGAATGATGCTAGCACTATAGAACCGTTGGCAAAACTAGCAATTTAAAAAAATTAGCACAGGAGGTGGATGCTGTGCTAATTTTTTAAAGGAATTCGTTAAGCAATTAGCGAAGGACTTATGGAAACTGGTTAAAAAACGCATTAAAAGAGCCACCTTTACGCTTCGACAACGTAGAAAAGGTGGCAAACCAAATTAACTGGTGAACTACCTTAACGTTGAAAGTAGCTCGGGTGACGTGTTCGTAGCACGCCACTTTTTTATTTATATGCTTATTCTATCATTTTTATACGGGTTTGTAAAGTAGTATTTTAAAATGATATTGAAGTGGGTTAAAATCCCGCTTCTTTTTCATGATGTACATCGTGAGGTGTAGGCTGGAGGAAATGTGGAATAAAATCATGTTGCAAATGATCATGTCTGGTCAACCATTATCAAAAAATGAGAAATGTTTTTGTGCCTTTTCATGAAAATGAGAAAAAATGAGAAATATTTTTATGCTTTTTCATGATGAGAAAAAATAAAGAGAAATATTTTTATGCTTTTTCCTGAAAATGTTGAAAATGAGAATTTTTGTATAATGAATGTCGATTTTTTATATGGTATAATATTATTTGTCAATGCATTGAACATGCGTACTTGAATAGGCTGACGAGTCTTGGATGGTACTGGAAGGAGGTAGTGATAGTATGCGTTTTGTTAAATCAATCAAACATTGATTTGATTGAAAGTAATACCTGAGTCTGTTCAAGATAAAAATTAATAGACTCACAAAATCAAACGTCCGTAGAGATGAAAGGGAGATTTAAATGTCAAAGAATATCGTATTTAAAAATGCACTAAAGGTTATAGTTCTAATGGGAATTTTTTCTATCATGCTTACACCAGCGGTTTTTGCATCAGGAAGTTGGAGTTCAACATATAGTATAGAGAGCCCTTGTTGTCGAACTGGGAGTTTGACAGGAAGCACAGAATTTACAATAAGTGGAAATAACAGAACCCTTACTGTTTCGTTTAGTAACTCAAGACATGCCGCAGGTGGCGTTAATGTATCTGTTCAGCGCAGAAATACTGTTTTAGGCCTCAGCACTTGGGGTGCATCTGGACTTGGAACAAGGCTTATCGTAGCAAATGGTTCAGGTAGTTTTTCATCAGTGAACTCAGGTACATACCGATTGCATATGGCCAATCAATTTAATGGTGCCCATTCTACTGGGAATTCAGCAGGAACAGCAACCAACTCAGGTAGCATCAGGGTTTCATGGAATTAATTAAAGGTAACATCTATGATTACAATTGAATTTCATTGGACCTTTCATTTGATTTGGGGAACAATTATATTTATACTTTACTATTTACTGACCATAAAAAAAAGAAAAAAATATATAGACAAAAATGTGATTTTAACAATACCTTTTATTTTTTATTTACTCTCTGTTTTCGAACTCGTTTTCACACCCATTGACATTTTCGTTGATTTAGAGCTTCGGGATGAGTTTATACGTGGCTTCTTGCAACAAGAGACATGGGGTTGGTGGGATATTGCAACTGTTAATTTAATCCCATTTCGTTCCCTGATTCGAACATTATCTGCATCTTTATTTCTTTGGCGATTCACTTTACGGGCTGTTGTTGGGAATTTCATCTTGTTATTGCCATTACCCATTTTAATAGGGCTGTTATCCAAAAAAGAGCTCACACTCAAAAAAGCTGTATTAATTGGTTTTGGTTCATCACTTTTCATCGAAAGTACGCAATTACTCATTAACACCCTGACAGGATGGCCCAATCGATTAGCCTGTGTAGATGACTTGTTGCTAAACACACTCGGAGCCATAGTCGGTTACTTTATTTATAAAAAATACCATCGCTTTTTTGAAAAGATCATTTCATTATTTTACCAATTTTTGACTTGGTCTTGATAACGCTAAAATGTCATGCATTTAAATCAAAAATCTCGTGATCATATTGTTTTATGACAAATTTTAGTGTATAATAAGATTTAAACATTTAAGGGGGTATCTACTTTTGGTTGAGGAGTCCGTATGAGATGCAATTAGTTGATGAAATGCTAACGAACTTAATCGTTACGCTTCCTATAGATGACACCCTTCTTCCTTTTATCCTTTGGGGGGATTCTTTATCTTGCTATTCGCTAGTCTTTTTTTAACTATTTTTGTGATCAAGTATGTGCAAATGCTTAAAAAAGCAAAAAAATTTGAACGAGAAAATGAGCACCTTTATAACGAGCACTTATCCACTAAACAAGAGTTGGCAGCGTTAAAGCAAGCACAAGAGATCTTACAACAAGATTTTTTAGAACTGGAAAGCAGCCATCATGCTTATAAATATGTCGTTCCAGTCTTAATGAAAATGCAAGCTAAATTAATCCGTGAGATGAATTACTTCGCTGCGTATAACCAAAATGAAAAGCTCTATCAACTGAAGCATTACACAGACAAAATCAGAACACTGGCTTTTGAAGTGGTTGATGAATTTATGATAGATCACCCTAAAACTGAAATCACTGCTTTAAATATCCCTGATGACTGGATACAGTTAGCTGCAGCGCTTGAATTACTGCTGGAAAAAGCGAACGACAATGCCATTTATTTATCAGTCTATAACCATTCAACGACATGGGCGTCTTTGACGCTTACGAGCATTTCATTTATCCGATTAATTACTAATATTGTCGACAATGCGATTAAAGAAACTTGCAAGCTACCTGAATCTAAGCGTGATGAAATCAAAATCGTCTTTAAAAATGAAGCAGCGTATTTCTCATTTGAGGTGACAGATCATGCGCCAGCATTTGAAACCATCATATTAGGGAAACTTGGTGAAAGAAAAAATAGTACCAATGAGACAGGGGATGGTTATGGAGAAATTATTCGAATTTTAGATGAGACTCATGCTTCTTTCATTCTAAAAGAATGGAAACAGAGCAATGATGAAGACAGTAAAACAATTCGCATTGTTTTTGATGGATTTAGTAGGCGTTTAATTGATTCTCGTTATCGACGTGAAAAACTGAAGCAAGCTTTAAAAGATACAAGCTTTGAAGTCAGACGTAGCTAGGTATAATTAAAAGCGAAGTCGAGTGTGGGAACTTCCGATGAAATCTTGAAGCCGACTTTTGGCACGAAGTGATAACAGTACAGGCAAAAGATTATCAAGGAAGTTGCGAGACGTAGCTAGATATAATTAAAAGTGGAGTCGAGTGTGGGAACTTCCGATGAAATCTTGAAGCCGACTTTTGGCACGAAGTGACAACAGTACAGGCAAAAGATTATCAAGGAAGTTGCGAGACGTAGCTAGATATA
>WRKJ01000028.1 GCA_009778135.1 Defluviitaleaceae bacterium | reverse complement strand
TACTCTCCCATAGGGTTCACCTCCTTCCCCTTTAATAGGGAAAGATTAGATGAACTTACCTTCACGTCTTTTGTAACTCTAATTTAAAATTATAACATAAATGTCGACAAATTGCACGATAATTTTTAAAGCCAGAAGAAAAAATATGTCTAAACGTGCTTTAAATTGCCCTCATACTCTTTTATTATTTATCGAAGAAGGAGGAGCTCATGCGATGATTGTGTCGGAGTCCTTTGCCCGAGCTAATGATTTAATCGTTGGTTCTTATTTTGAAATCGAATATATTCAAGTGAATTATAATGACGTACACGGCGCTTTTGACTGGCCTGCTATGCTCGTAGAGAATTATTTTTCAAGTTTGACCCATACGGTGCAAGTTGTTGGATTATTCGAAGTAGTTGGAGATTTGGGAGTTGGCAACGAGTTTAATGATGAAACTGTCATGGAGCAAATGTTAAATCGCATTTATTTACCAACGGTTTTAGTAGAAGAATTTTTGGATTTTCAGCGAGAGCAGTATCTTGAAGTGGTAGGTACACTTTCAGATTTACCAGAGGAAACTTTTCTGGAGCCACTTTTTCTTTTAGAAGATCCTAATGACTTGGCAGCCTTTGCTGAGGAGGCGAATGACATTTTGCCAGAATTTTGGTATATTGTTGATCTTTCAAGCAACTTCGCTCATTTAAGAAATTCAATGAATGGTGTGCTGGAGATTGCTGACATGGTTTTGTATGTGACAATCGTTGCTTCTGTTCTTGTTTTAGGTTTGCTGATCATCTTATTCTTGCATGACCGTAAGCATGAAATCGGAATTTATCTCGCTTTAGGAGAAAAGAGGTTTAAGGTATTGGGGCAATTATTAATCGAAGTGTTATTAGTGGCTGTCGTGGCGATTAGCTTATCTGTCTTCGTAGGAAGTATCTTGTCAGAACAAATTTCCCAATATATGGTCGAGCAAAATTTACATGATCAAGCCCATGAACAATTGATGAGTGGTGGAGGAGGTCTGGTTCCAGTTTCGATGCAAATGTTCGACACTGGAGAGATGACAGTGGACGAAATGATGGCTGCATATGATACTTCTCTCAATGGAGAAACGATTTTTATTTTATTTGTTGTGGGAATAGGGAGTGTGATATTATCCGCTTCACTTCCGATGAGTTATTTATTAAGGTTGAACCCTAAGAAGGTTTTGATGTAGCGAAGTAGGGGGAGATGAAACCCACTCTTGGAAAATAGATGCTTTGTTAAATAGTGCTGAATGAAGCGTTACAATGTAGGATATCGTCGCAATTGTTGAAAAATCAATTGCGATTTTTCTAATGCTTTCTTTATGATGTAGGCTTGCTAAGCAGAAATATTAAAAATGCGGATGATTAATAACAGGTTTTATGTCGATAGAGCTGTTAAAAAGTTAAAAGTATGTTATAATGGGCATACTAGATCAAAAGATCTAAATATAGCTAAGATCCGTTCGGACTTAGACTGGAGGAATTTTGATGAAAACGAAATCAAGCTTTCAAAAAATGAAGGGTGCAAAAGAACCCATTGTGATGGTGACAGCATACGACTACCCCACTGCCCAGTTGGTAGAAGAAGCGGGAGTCGATATGATATTGGTTGGGGATTCTTTAGGTATGGTTGTCCTTGGCTATGATTCAACCACACCTGTAACCGTGGCTGATATGATTCATCATGGCAAAGCGGTTCGTCGTGGTGCAAAAGAAACATTTATCGTCTTAGATATGCCTTTTATGTCGTATCATCTTTCAAAAGAAGAAACGATGAGGACTGCCATGCAAATGATGCAAGGAACAGGTGCGAATGCATTGAAGTTAGAAGGTGCAGATGAAGTTGTCGAAACGATTGCCGCATTAACAAAAGGTGGCATTCCTGTCGTGGCACATTTAGGGTTAACGCCACAATCAGTTGGTGTTCTAGGCGGCTATAAAGTTCAGGGTAAAGATGAAGAAAGTGCAAAGCAGTTAGTCGAAGATGCGTTAGCTGTACAACATGCTGGTGCTATCGCTTTAGTGTTAGAATGTGTACCACAGCAATTAGCCACGTATATCTCTCAAGCGTTAACGATTCCAACCATTGGCATTGGCGCTGGCGTCCAGTGTGATGGACAAGTCTTAGTTTTTCACGACTTGGTGGGCTATAAGTCATCTGAGTGGGTACCAAGCTTCGTCAAAAAATACAGCAATGTAGGTGGAACCATTTCAGAAAGTGTCAAAGCCTATACAACCGAAGTTCGGGAACGACGTTTCCCAACTGAAGCACACAGTTTCCATTTAAAAGATGATCAGTTGCGATCTTTATATGGAGGTAAAAGTTAACATGGAAATGATCACATCAGCATCTCAGATGCAATCCACATGCAAACAACTGACGCGTTCTGGCAAAACCATTGGTTTTGTGCCAACAATGGGATATTTACATGAAGGACATTTAGCATTAATGACAAAAGCAAGAAAAGAAAATGACATTGTCGTCATCAGCGTCTTTGTAAATCCACTACAATTTGGACCTCATGAAGATTTGGATCAGTATCCGCGCGATGTCGAACAGGATATGGAACTCGCAAAACAAGTTGGTGTGGATTACTTTTTTTATCCAACCGTTGATGAGATGTATCCGAAAGCTTTGACGACAAAGCTAACAGCAATTACCCGTGTGAATGCTTTGTGTGGTAAAAAAAGAGAAGGACATTTTGATGGAGTTGTGATCGTTTTAATGAAACTGTTTAACATTGTGTTTCCTGACCGGGTGTATATGGGCCTAAAAGATGCGCAACAAGTGGCAGTGGTTCAAGGACTCGTAGATGATTATCAACTACCGACGCGCATTATCCCAATTGCGACTGTTCGAGAAGGAGATGGTTTGGCTAAAAGCTCTCGTAATGTTTATTTAACAGATGAGGAGCGAAAGCTTGCCCCCATCCTATATGAAAGTTTGAAAAAAGCAGAACGTTTGATCCATTTAGGAGAACGTTCTGCTGATCAAGTTGTCGCTTGTGTTAAAGATGAATTGATTAAAACCAATGCTGTCATTGATTATGTTGACATTTATGCTTATCCAACCTTCGAGCGAATAGAAAAATTAGCTGGTCAACTTGTTTTAGCAGTGGCAGTTAAATTTTCGCAAGCGAGATTGATTGATAATGTGATAATAAAAGTGGATGAGGTGTAGCGGGATGTTTCGAACAATGATGAGTGCTAAAATTCACCGAGCAACGGTGACAGAAGCTAATTTAAATTATGTAGGAAGTATTACCATTGATGAGGATATTTTGGACGCAGTCGGTATTTTAGAAAATGAAAAAGTTCAAATTGTTAACAACAACAATGGTGCAAGATTGGAAACTTATGTCATCAAAGGAAAGCGGGGTAGTGGCGTTGTGTGTCTAAATGGTGCGGCTGCCCGTCTTGTTCAAGTTGAGGATACGGTCATTATTATTGCGTATCAGTTGATTGCTGAAGAAGCACTTTCGGGTTATCAACCTAAAATTGCTTTTATGGGAGAAGGAAATAAAATTGTTGAAGTTGTGGGTAAAGAATTAGAAAGGGACATTAAATGAAAATGAGGGTCGGCATTGTCGGGGCTGGAAAAGTTGGGAAAGCCTTAGGGAAATACTTGGTTAGTAAAGATGTTCAAGTTGTCGGCGTTTATAACAGAAATAAGGAAAAGGGTCAAGCGGTTGCTTTAACACTTAACGTAGAAGCTTTTGATCAAATCGAATCGTTGGTCAAAGCATGTGATCTTTTATTTTTAACTGTTTCTGATGGGGTTATTGAAGTCATTTGGCATGAAATTCGAGGTTTTGATTTAAAGTCGAAGCTTATTGTGCATTGTAGTGGTGCTTTATCATCGCATGTTTTTGAAGGCATTGAAGCATTAGGTGGTTTTGGTTATTCTCTTCATCCAGTGATGACGCTTAGTGATGCACCAAATGCACACGAAGTTTTAGGGTCAGCGCATTTTACATTAGAAGGTGCCGAGGCGCGGTTACCTCAGCTAAAGGCACTGATCACTGATCTTGGAAACCAGGTTCATGTGGTGAAGGAAGCTGATAAAAAAGCGATTTACCATTGTGCCGCTGTTTTTTCAAGTAATTTCATTGTCGCACTGGCTAAAATAAGTACGGAGCTGTTGAAGGCATGTGGTTTTGATGAAGAAGGTCAACGCATTTTATTTCCTTTAATGGAAGCAAGTCTTGAGAATGTGATGAATGTTGGCATTCAAAAAGCTTTGACAGGTCCAGTAGAACGCTGTGATCGCGCGACTGTCGTGAAACATTTAGCTGCACTAGAAGATGAACAAATGAAACAACTCTATCGTTTGCTATCAAAGGTGCTCATTGAGATTGCTGAAGCAAAAAATGTTGATGTTGACTATCATGAGTTGAAAAAACTGATAGAAGATGACAGTTCCTTTTCTTGAGGATTGACTATTCAAAGTAAGTGACGATGTTGTTTAAAACAAGTTTCATCAAACGTGTTCTTGCCTCGACACTGGCCCATGCAATATGTGGGGTAATCAATAGTTTTTTACTGTCTTTAATGCAGCGTAATGGGTTGTTTTCAAGCATCGGTTCAACAGTTAAAACGTCAAGCCCAGCAGCAGTGATAACATCGTTGTTTAATGCATGAGCTAATGCTTGTTCATCAATGATTGGACCACGCCCGACATTGATGAGGATGGCAGTGGGTTTCATTTTTTCTAAAGCATCAGCATCAATCAAGTTGAAGGTTGCATCTGTTAAAGGTGCATGAATGGAGATGATATCTGATCGTTTCAATAAGGTTTCAAAGTCAACTTGTTCATAGTCTGGATGACTGTTTTGCCCAGAAGTTGAGTAATAAATAACATGACATCCGAATGCTTTTGCGATATTCGCAACTTGACGTCCGATGGCACCTAGGCCAATAATGCCCCATGTCTTGCCAGCTAGTTCATAAAATTTTTCATCGAAATGGGTGAAAATATGATCGTTGACATAAGCCTCTGTTTTAACATAATCGTCATAATAGCGTGTTTTTGTGAGTAAATAAAACAACATGGAAAATGTATGTCCAGCAACTGAATTTGTTGAATAGCCTGCGACATTGCGCCATCCAATATCACGCTGTGCCAAGTAATCTTTATCCACATTGTCTGTACCTGTTGCTGTTAGACAAACAAGTTTGAGATTTTTAGCTTTTCCAACGGTGTCTGCGTTAATTTTCACTTTGTTTGTGATGATCACATCTGCATCTGTTACACGACTTGGGACTTCTTCTGAAGTCGAATTGTCATATTTTACCACCTCGCCTAATTGATGAAATTCACTTAAATCAATGTCGTCTCCGATTGTTTTAGCATCTAAAAATACAATTTTCATGTTGATCAAAACCTTTCATTTTTATTGGATATCTCTATTATCCTTGATCAAGGCATTCAATGTCAAGTATCATGTGTGGTTAGTTAGGATATTTCATCAACTTTTCGATAAAAAATAGCATCCCCCCTTTACTATTTCTGAAAATGTGCTAAAATGAATGTGTAGCCAGTGTCTCATTAGGTTAGCATTTCTAGCCTAGGGCACTATCGTCGACTTGAAAATCAGAAGAAGGTGGAGGGATTACAAAATGGCAATGAATGATTTGTTTACAACGTATCAAATTAAAGGACTTGAACTTAAAAATCGTGTGGTGATGCCACCGATGTGTAATTATGCCATTGTGAAAAAAGATGGGATTCCAACAGATTGGCATTTTGTTCATTATGCCAGTCGTGCCATCGGTGGAACTGGTTTGATTATTATTGAAATGACCAATGTTGAACCAGATGGTCGAATTAGTGACAGATGTATGGGACTGTGGGATGATGCTCAAATTGAACCTTTAAAGCGCATCGTGGATGCCTGTCATGGATTTGGTGCAAAAGTAGCGATTCAAATTGCGCATGCAGGTCGTAAAGCAGAAGATGCACCGACGCCTGTTGCCCCTTCTGCCCTTGCGTTTGATGCAAATTCAAAAACACCGAGAGCGCTTGAAACCAGTGAAGTAAAAGAAATGGTCGTCAAATTCCGTGATGCTGTTGGTCGTGCTGTAAAAGCAGGGGTTGATGCCATTGAAATTCATGGTGCCCATGGTTATTTGATTCATCAGTTTCATTCACCGTTGACCAATTTGCGTGAAGATGCGTATGGACAAGATTTGACTTTATTTGGTAAAGAAGTCATTCAAGCAGCTAAAGAAGTGATGCCATCTGACATGCCACTGCTTATGCGTATTTCAGCAGTGGAGTATGTGGAAAAAGGTTATCAAATAGAAGATGCCATTAAACTTGCTAAAGCTTATCAAAGTGTCGGTGTTGACGTTTTTCACATCACATCAGGTGGAGAAGGACCGATTGATGGTTCAGGTCGTCCAGGCACTCATGTGGGTTATCAAGTGCCTTTTGCTAGAAAGATCAAAGAAGCCTTGGATCTGCCTATTATTGCAGTTGGACGTTTAGATGAACCGCATTTTGCAAATTCAATCATTGGGAACGACGAAGCTGACCTTGTCGCAGTGGGTCGTGGCATGTTAAGAAATCCCAATTGGACCCTTGAAGCAGCGGCTCAATTAGGAAAAGAAGTTCAAATTGAAAATCCAGGACTCAAGCTCAGTTTCAACCTTTAAAGATAAATGGTTCGCTTGAATTTTATTGTCGATTCAATGAAATTCAAGCGATTTTTAAATGATCGTCGTGTGAGCAGTTTTGTTTTAGATGAAATTCTGGTATACGATAGCATATACGAATAACTGTGAGGAGCATGTCAGATGTCTAAATTAGAAGAAAAAAAACTAAGTGGGGTTGAGTATTATAGAAACTCATTTTTACACATTCATGAAGACGACGTCTTGCTACCAGATGGTGGTCAGTCGAAGCGGATCGTTGTGACCCATGTAGGTGCAGTCAATATTATCGCATTAACTGCAGAAAAAGAATTGCTATTGGTGCGTCAGTACCGTTACCCACTCGGTGTTGAAACCATTGAAACACCGGCTGGAAAATTAGAAGCGGACGAAGCACCAACGGTGACAGCAAAGCGTGAACTAGAAGAAGAAACAGGATATACGTGTGAAGCGCTAGTGCAATTAGGAACACATGCAACGGCACCAGGCTTCACCAATGAAGTCTTGCATCAATTTCTGGCAACTGGTGTTACAAAGCTTGACGTTGCAGTTTCAGGAGATGAAGATGAATTCACTGAACTTTTAACCATCAGCAAAGATCAAGCTTTACGGATGGTTAAAAATGGTGAGATTTTTGATCTAAAAACAGTCTACGCTATTCAATATTTGACGCTAGCAGGGCTTTGGTAATCAGCCATGGCAAAAATCGAAAAATTGTTTATTCAACCCTTTGAAATCGATGTTCATTATAAAAAGATGAAAAATATCTATTTAAAGGTAAAGCCAGATGGGAAAATGATGATTTCTGCGCCAATTGGAACGTCGAAAAAATACTTAACACAATTCGTTCAAGAGCGTTTGGAATGGATTCACGAAAAGCAAGAAAAGGTGGCGATGCGTCAAGCGTCAGCGATGGAACTCAAAAAAGATGAAACACTCTTGTTTGGACAACCCTTTAGCGGTGTGTTGTCCGATGTTGAGCGCCAGCTGTTACTTCATGAAAAAATCATGGCATATTATAAAAAGTACTGGCCTTTTTTCTCTAGTCAAGGTTGTCAACCCGTTGATATGAAGTATCGGATGATGAAATTAACATGGGGTGTTTGTCGCCCGACTGTCGGGACCATCACGTTTAACAAACGACTTGTGCATCAACCAGTTGAATTTATTGAGTATGTGGTTTTGCATGAGATGTGCCATTTGTTAGTTCCCAATCATAGTCGGGATTTTTATGCATTGGTTGCATCCCATATGCCACATTTTAAAGCGTATGAAAATGCGAGAATTGTTTATGAGGGTTGATGTGGGTCGAAAGTCGTAGCTGTAAATGGATGCTGTGGTATATTTGGAAATGTCATTTCGTAGGGCTCAACTGCTTGAAAAACTTTAAGTTGCAGAAAAAATATTTACAAACAGGTATCAACATGATATAATTGACGTACACTAAAAAAGAGCTACAAGATTGTCACGCACAACTCTCAGCTCTTACAATAACGTAAGTAACAACGCTAATCATCTGGCAGGACGAGGCGCTGTTACTTTTTCTATTTCTTCCTAACTTCGGGGTAATCGTGATTAATCCAGCAAAAGACTAGAAAGCCTTTTACCAACCCTTTAGCGTTAATTGGCACTTTCACAAACAAAGATTTCAGTTTAAGCACACTGCTTTGTGGCGAAATAGAGTTTCGTTTTTTCTACAATAGGCTCTGCATATTAAAAGGCTGTACCATAATAGAAACCGATCATGATACAGCGATGTTTACCTATTTAAAAACAGTCGATTAAACGGATACGCTGTCTTGACACTTCCATCTGGATTTACAATGATCCTTGCATGGGTTCCTGTATATTCCTTACCATTTG
>WRKJ01000027.1 GCA_009778135.1 Defluviitaleaceae bacterium | reverse complement strand
ACGCCCGTACGGTTTGGGTCAGGGGAAAAGGAAGTTGGCTCTGTAATGGAGATTAACAAATTGGCAGCCCCAATCGACTATCCTTACCTATTGACATGCTTTCATGAATTTTTCAACTATCTCTAAAACTAATTTAATAATCTTTAAAACATAGACTACATAGCTCATGATCTCACCTCCTATCATTTAGAATTTAAAATGGTAGGAGGCTTCTAGTTTTCATTTTTCATGGCAACACCACCCTTCTTTGAGAGCGGGTTGAAAAAAGTTGCGCCTTAATCTTGTAACTCAAAATTAATTATAACACACGCTTTGACAAATTGCACTATAAATTTCATAGTTGTAGGGCGAGAAGGGAAATTTCTTTTTTATTGCTCATTTGTATCGTCATTGAGACAAAGTGGGTAATCTGTAGAAACTTCAAGAATATCAGCAATTTTAACTAATGTGTCAAAATTAGGTGACCTGTGACCTGATTCATAAAGCCGATGTGAGCGTAATCTTAGAGCTAATTTGTCAGCCATTTGTTGTGCTGTATAACCTTTAGATTTGCGAGTTTGATTTAATCGAATATTGAACATTTTGAAAATCTTTCTTTCATGAAAGAGTTAGCAAGGTTCAAAAATAGCCAACAGCTTATTTATTGGAAAGTAACAGGAAAAAATGCTCAACCAAACTATATCTTTACTAACATGAAAAACATCATGCAACAAAAAGGTAATGAATGGTATACAAAGCAAAATTATAGAAATGTATGGAAAGGAATTTCTGAAAAGAATAAAATACCCTATTTCGTTGGTAGCACCTTACATTCTTTTAGACATACCCATGCAACCATACAACTTTTGAAGAGCCAACAAAGTTATGAAGTAAAGTTTAAGATAGTTTCTAAAAGGCTAGGTCATGCAGATGTATTTGAAACATTAAGAACCTATCACCATTTATTCCCAGAGCAACAATCTAGCTTTGATGATGAATTTAATTCATACATGGACGAATTAGCAAAACCCAAAATTTCAGTTTTATGATATTTTGGGGACTAATTTAGGGGACAAAATAAAAAAACCAGTTCAATCATTGCCCGAAAGAACTGGTACTATCATGTTTTTAGTATTGTTGGTTGTTACTTATATCTATTCATGAGCCAACTTGGTACTTCTGCTGTTTCACGGCTTTCTTGATGGGCTTGAGCCTGTTTGTTTTGTGTCGAAGTATAGGCGCTTTGACTTTGAGGTGCACCTCTTCCAACAGTCCCACTTGAATTTTTGTGCCCAATGAGTATTTCGCTTCCTTTATTAGCAGCTGCAAAGGTATCATCAAATCCAGTTGCAATGACTGTTACAATGATGTCATCTCCTAAATCAGGATTAATGGTTGCACCATGGATAATGTTAATTTCAGTCGTTGACGCTTCACGAATCGCACCCAGCGCTTCATTAACTTCAAACAGTGACATTTCCATTCCACCTGAAATGTTGATAATTGCATCCGTTGCACCATCAATGTCATTTTCTAATAAAGGTGAAAAAATTGCTTTTTTAGCAGCTTCTACAGCGCGATTTTCACCATTTGCATAGCCAATACCAATAATCGCAGCGCCTTTGTTTTCCATGACTGTCTTAACATCAGCAAAATCTAAGTTAATCAAACCAGGAACTGCAATAATCTCAGAAATACCTTGAACGCCTTGGCGTAAGACGTTATCAGCTTCGCGAAACGCTTCAATCATTGGCGTTGCACGGTCGACAATTTGAAGCAATCGATCATTTGATACCGAGATTAATGTATCCACATTTTCCTTTAAAGCTTCAATTCCTCTATTAGCAAAATCACTACGTCGTTTACCTTCAAACGAAAATGGACGGGTAATAATACCAACGGTTAAAGCACCAGCTTCTTTTGCAACTTTGGCGATAACAGGTGCAGCTCCAGTTCCAGTGCCTCCTCCCATACCACATGTGACAAAGACCATGTCAGCTCCTTTTAACATTTCTTTAATTTCACTTAAGCTCTCTTCAGCCGCGCCTTGTCCAACTTCAGGATTCCCCCCTGCGCCTAATCCTCGTGTCAACTCACTACCAATTTGAAACTTTTTTTGCGCATTCGATAAATTCAAAGCTTGTGCGTCTGTATTAACAACCACAAATTCTACACTTTGTACATTGTTCTCAATCATCCGGTTAACAGCATTACTACCGCCACCACCTACACCTACTACGACAATTCTTGGTGCATAAACAAATTCTCCATGTCCGAAGTCCATCTTTAGATCCTCCTACCTATGTGTACGATTATGTACATCATTCATTAATTATTAAACGTTTCTTCCTCATTCTCATTAAAAATTTTGTCTAGAAACTTGACAAGTACCCCGCTATTTCCAAGCTTTTGATCCATATAGTCATCTGTAATTGATGTTCTTTCATCTCTCAGAGGGGGCTCATCAAATTTTCCCAGAACAGACACTGTTTTATCAGTATCTTCACTCAAAGGTGTTATTTCTGTCATTTCACCTTTGATCAGCTGAGGGGCATTGGATTTCGCATGGACCATCGGTAATATATGCTCAATTTGAGGCGTCATCTCTTTTTTTGTTTCCACGACAGCTGCTTGCTCTACATCTGCAGCGGAACTCGCATCAAGTAGTAAATTCAATTCATGTGCAAAAATAGCAACACAGACTAAACTGGAAAACTTTGTATCTCTGACACCAAGCATACTGGGTCGATATAAGCTTACAGGCACTGGTAATTGATGTTGTAATGCATGCAAAATATGAGGGAGCTCGGCCATTCCACCTGTTAAACGATAATGATAGTCTTTTTCCCTCAGTCTTAAATCTTCCACAATGTGATCTGTAACTGTTTCAAACAATTTGAATGTCCATTCAGTAACGACTTTATTTAACATACCGCGCGTAATGAAGACAACATCTTCTTGACTATCGTCAAAATAAATCACTTGATGATCCCCTTTTTCTGTTGTATCTATTAGCACTTTACCGTAGCTAACTTTTAGTTCATTAGCACGCGCCTCTGAAATATTAAACTTCTCCGCAATTGCACATGTTATATCGCGTCCCCCAACTGGTAACGAGCGAGCATGTAAAATTTTTCCATCATGAATAACAGTTAGCGTTGTCAAACTATGCCCTACATTAATGTGACAAGTTCTTGCATACATCTCTGGTGTCTCTAATGCTAAGAGTGCTTCGGAAATACTCCCCACGATAATTTCATCGACTTTAAAGCCCGAACTTTCAACGACATGTACGAGATTAGACACCGTTGTCGTCGGCATTAAAATTCTCCCAGCTTCAACCTCTAAATTCATGCCTGACAATCCACATGGATTTTGAATGTGGTTCTCATCAATTTTAAACAAACGTGGCACCAATCCGACTAAAAGATGTGTTTCACTGTGCGGCTGTGTCATGACTTGCCGAAACAACTGTCTAATATCACCCGAGTTAACAGGTTGATTGACATCTAAGTTAATCTTGCCTGTTATCGATTCAACCAAAACAGAAATAGGAGAAACCGTCAAAATGAGATTTTCAAGCGGTTGTTTCAAGTCTAATTCAGCAAGCTCTTTTATCTTTTTTATTTGGTTGACAAGTTTATCAAAGTTTGTAATTTGTCCACACTCAATTCCCATTGATTTAATGGATTTTTGAGTAAGTACAAACAAGCGTTCTTCACGAAGGATACAAACGAGTAGTTTGATTTCATAACTGCCAATGTCTATACAAGTGTATCTATTACTTTTCAAGGGAAATCACTCCAGTTGTATCTGGATTTGTTAAAAATAACTTTATCCCTACCATTGTACTATATTTGGGTGATAAAATAAAGGGGGTCTGCAAAAATATTTACATTTCATGCGTAAAGTTTTCCCTAATTTTTCGCAAGTTTTAAAGAAACGCTTATTCGTGTGGTACAAATACAGGGCCAACATCCAAATATAAAGTACCTGTTAATCCTGCTTCAACGCCGCCTAAGGCTAATCCTTCTAAAATAACCGGGTACAAATTCAATTCATCAGCCATGGTATGTGTCGTCACCTTTATCACATTTCCATCAATCATTGACAAAGAAAAACGATAGATATCTCCATATTGCGGCATATGTTCAATCATTTGAATTAACATTCTTATTTCAGGGTCAACCCTCATTAATTGACGCACAAAAAGACTTGGGACACCCGCATCAACTTCTTTTGATGTAAGGCCATGAATCATCATTTCATCACAATTAGCCCGCATTCCAGCAGCCTCATGAAGCATTTCACCACCAGTCAAAATGTGAAACACATCCCCATTGACCAACGCACATGCACCTACTTGATATTCAACGACTTCAATACGTATTCTATTCATCCACGCTCTAGAAACATTTACCTGACTTATAACCGGATGTTCCATGATACGATTTCTGATGTTAGATAAACGAATGCCGATAAAGAAAGCATCTTCTTCAATCTCAATTAAAGAGATTAATTCCGAGCGAGTTAATACATGCAGTCCTTCGAAATAAATCACACCCAACCTACTAACAGGTGTTGCCAAGTATAGAATGCTCAAAATGACGATGATAATAAAAAAAGAAAAAAAACCACGCCTAAAACGCACTCTCGGACGAACTTTCAAAAGTGCGCTTTCTCTAGGTAATGAAATAATTTTCTTCTTTTTTAATTTCTGATTTTGCGGCATGACTTAACTCCAATTAAAAAACTCAACTTCTTGATGCATGATCAACTCATTTTTTTCATAAATGGTTTGTTTAACATGTTCGATGACATCTGCTATATCTTGCGCAGTTGCTCTGTTAGCATTAACGATAAAATTCGCATGTTTTTCAGAAATCTTCGCACCACCAACCGTGTAGCCCCGCAAGCCAGCTTCTGCAATCAATTCCCAAGCTTTATGTTGCACTGGATTTCTAAAGACACTTCCTGCCGAAGGCAGCTCAATAGGTTGTGAAATCGCTCTTTTTTCTTTTCTTGACTTAATCGTCGCTAAAATTTCATCAGCATCACCTAGTTCAAGTTGCAAAACAACTTCAACGACCAGCCAATCTGGCTTTTCTTGGAGAATAGACTTCCGATAAGAAAATGCCAAATCATCTTTATCAAGCCAAACCAGTTCATTGTGCTCATTCATAATCTGGACTTTGACAACCACGTCACGTATCTCCTTATTATAGGCACCTGCATTCATAAAAACAGCCCCGCCAATGGTTCCTGGAATACCTGATAGAAATTCTAAACCGGTTAATCCTAACTTTGCGACATCTCGTGCTAGTTTAACATCTGAGACACCTGCTCCAACTGTTACAAAGGTTCCATTCACAGACATCTGCGTCATTCCTTTGTCCGTTTGAATGACAACACCTTCAAATACATGATCCGAAGCTAGTAAGTTTGACCCTTTGCCCAAAATTTTAAAATCAAGTTTTAACTCCCTCACCAGTTCGATCACCTTCACAAAAGCTTCTTTACTAGAAGGTTGAACGAATACCCGTGCAGGCCCACCTACACGCAAAGTTGTATGCTTTGCAAGAGGTTCAAATTCAGCTAGTTTACCTAGCTTTGCACCAAGAACTGCTGCAATAAACTTTTCAAACATCATCAATCACCACTAAATTAATTCCCCAATCACATTTAAAATACGCGTATTCGCATCTGGAATTCCCAATTTTTTTGTTACATGCCTCATCGATGTTAAAATTTTTTCGTCATTTAACAAGCGTGTGATTTCCTTATACAAAACTTCACCTGTCAAATCATATTCTAAAACCAATGTACCACCACCATGATCAGTAATACTTCGTGCATTAAACTCTTGGTGATTTTCTGCAACGTAAGGTGACGGTATGAGTATACTCGGCACCCCTAAAGCTGTGATTTCTGATAAAAACGTTGCACCAGAACGTCCTACAAATAAGTCTATGTTAACTAAAAATTTCGGCATATCAGCAATAAAAGGCTTTATCTTTACATTTTTAAAAGCTTCAAGCTCACCAATTTGTTCACAAATTGATGCATAATGAACTTCACCTGTTACAAATACAACTTCAAAATTAGACTGCTCATATTTTTCAATCATTGAAACAAAAGCTGTATTGATCGGCTTTGCACCTCGACTACCACCACTAATTAAAACCGTCTTTTTATGCGGGTTTAAACCGAGAGCGGTTTTACCTAGTTTGAGTGTTGTTGCCACTTCAGTTGCCCGAGGATTTCCTGTCAACACCAGTTTATGCACTGGAAAGTAATGTTTTGCTTCTTCAAAACAAATTAAAATTTTATCGACATGGCGTGCTAAAAATTTATTTGTAATACCTGGTAAACTGTTTTGTTCATGAATAACTGTTTTAAACTTCAACTTGGCTGCTGCGTATACAACAGGCGCGCATACATAACCACCCGTGCCGATCACAACATCAGGATTAAAGGCTTTGATGTATTTTTTAGCGGTACCGATCGCTGTGACAAAATGATAGAGCGTCTTAACATTGTCTAAAGATAAACTTCGCCGAATTCCTGAAACTTTAACTGATTCAAAAGGAACGCCTGAAGTTGGAACAATTTTTGATTCTAAACCGTTTGGCGTGCCAATATATAAAAAAGTCGCATCAGGATATTCAGCTTTAATCGCTTTCATCATAGATAAGGCTGGATAAATATGTCCGCCCGTTCCACCACCTGTTAATAAAACTCGCACCACACTCACCCATCCTTTCCTTTGGCAATCTAACTCGCTCATTATATCATATTTTGGAACTGATAAACAGCCCTAAATTTTAATTCTAATCGTATCAGCTCAATCATAGATTAACATATCGACTATTTTGGAGGTTATCAATATGAGTCAAAAACAGCCCCCCATTGATTTACTCATCTTAATTCTTACAGCGACACTCACCATAATTGGATTAGTTTTCGTGTTATCGGCTTCATTTGTTTGGGCGACTCATCGCTTTAACGATCCCTTCTATTTTTTTAAACGACAGCTTTTATTTGCAAACATCGGGTTTATCGGGATGATTGTCGTCTCAAAAATTAACTACACGCTGTATAAAAAGCATGCCACAGCATTTTTAATTGCTAGTTTCATCATGTTGGTACTCGTTCTCATTCCAGGAATTGGCATGGTTCGAGGTGGTGCTAGGAGTTGGATTGGAATCGGTGCTTTTTCTCTACAGCCTTCAGAATTTATGAAATTAGCTTTAATTATTTTTCTTGCTAAGTTTATGGCGAATAACCCAGATGAGGCTAAAACTTTCAAACGAGGTGTCTTACCGTTAATGTCCGTTATTCTCCTCGTCTTTGGCATTATTATGTTACAACCCGACTTCGGGTCTGGTATGGTTATTACAGCGGCAAGTGTTCTGATGCTTTTTCTTTGTGGCGTTCCTTTTAAATATTTTCTCTACTTCATCGGTGCGGGCATCTTAGGCATTGCTGCACTTATTGTTAGCGCGCCTTATCGACTCGCACGTATCACATCTTATCTTGATCCTTTAGCCGATCCACAAGGTTCAGGCTTTCAAATCTTACAATCTCTATACGCCATCACACCTGGCGGTTTACTTGGCCATGGTATTGGCAACAGTATCCAAAAACACTTTTATCTACCTGAACCTCAAACCGACTTTATTTTCGCCATTATCGCTGAAGAAATTGGATTTATCGGTGCAAACTTTATCCTCTTACTATTTATATGTTTTTTTCTCCGACTTGGACACATTGCATTGAAAATAAATGACCTCTTTGCGAAGTATGTCGTGTTAGGTATCATGTCTGTCCTTTGTATACAAGTCATGATCAACGTTGGTGTCGTCATTGGCTTATTACCTGTTACAGGGATTACGTTGCCGTTTATGAGTTATGGTGGTTCTTCTTTGACCATCACGCTGTTATCAATTGGTGTGATCTTAAACATTAGTCGACATACAGAATCCAATGTCGTTTGACAAGAAAAGCAAATAGCTGCTTCCATTTACCATTTTATCAAATAACCACAAGTCAAACAAGGCGCTATAAGGTTGTCACGCACAACTTTCAGCGCTTATAACACGCAAGTAACAACGCCGACTGTTCCGTTAAGACGAAGGCGCTGTTACTTTTTTCTAGTGCGCACGTAAATTCATAATCTTATGAATATGAATGTGCTATA
>WRKJ01000026.1 GCA_009778135.1 Defluviitaleaceae bacterium | reverse complement strand
TAATTGCACAAGTCCAAACAAGTACTCTCCCATAGGGTTCACCTCCTTCCCCTTTAATAGGGAAAGATTAGATGAACTTACCTTCACGTCTTTTGTAGCTCTAATTTAGAATCTTTAGTGAAGAAAAATTATTTACAAACAGGTATTAACATGATATAATTGACATACAATAAAAAAAGAGCTACAAGATTGTCACGCACAACTTTCAGCTCTCAGTTAAAACTGAGTGATAATGCCTATATCCTGCAAAGACGAGGCGTTATCACTTTTTTCCATTTCTTCCCACTTTTTCAATAATTATAATTAGTCCGACAAAAATGCCGATAATCCAATACAATTCCTGTAGAGTGCTCATAAATATCACCTGCTAGCGAGAGCAGATTAAAAGGTACGCCTATATCAAGTAGCTCAGAACTTAATTATAGCAGATTTCGAATGATTTTGAAAGTCAGTTTTCAATATATTTTTATTTAATTCTACAATTCGACTTTCAAAATTCAAGTGCTTTATATTTGAATTTTAGGCATTTCTGCTTACTTGATGGACTGGTGCTAGCTGAAAAAAATTACTTCTCATAAAATGGAAGCACCGCCGAACCTGTCAACGCAGAACTAGAAATCTACATATAAAAAGCAATTCTTGATTAAGAATAACAATCTAGTGCAACGAAGCTGAATGCCCATTGATCAAAGAGTCGACAAAGAAAAAAATCTTTTTGCGAAAAATACGGTTATTTTCACACCTCTTCATCAAGCGCATCAGGTAACATTTTGTCTGAAATCCTCATAGCAAAAAAGCTTCAAATACGTCATTGGCCATCATGAGGCCTTTTTTTGTTAACTTTAAAACATGAGATGTCAAGTCTACGTAATCAAGTGTCAGCAATTGATCAATCTGAGGCTTATATAATTCATAGATGTTCACGTTGTACTGGTCGGATAGTTGTGTGAGGTTAATCCCTTCTAACAAACGAAGCCCTAGGAACATGGATTCTTCAATTTGCTCATTTTTGGTTAAGACATGCGTCGTTGAAATGGGTAAGTTACCTTTTGCTAATGTTTTTTTGTAAGCGGTGATGGAACGGGTGTTTTCATATCTCATACGACCCTTTTGTTCCAATTGTCCATGAGCACCTAAACCAACAGCAAGATAAGGTTCATTTTTCCAATAGGTTTCATTGTGTATACTTCGCTTGCTTTTCGTGTAGTTGCTAATTTCATAATGTGAAAAGCCGTGGGTTGTTAACTTGTGGATAACTGTCTCAAACATGTTGGCTTCTAATGTGTTATCTAGCAAGTCGAGCTTATCTTTCATATAGTCAACATGAAATTTTGTATGCGGTTCAAGGATTAAAGAATAAGCTGATACATGTGTGATGGGTAGTGATAGTAAGGTGTTTAAGTCGTCTTCTAATTGTTGTAATGTTTGTGTCGGGATGCCGTAAATGAGATCCACATTGATTTCAACATCAACTGTGGATAACTTGTTAATAACGTCGATGACATCTTGTTTAGTATGAGTGCGTTCCAGTCTATTAAGGAGATTTTCTTGGAACGTTTGAACGCCTAAACTAACGCGTGTGACACCTTGAGCTTTTAAGCAAGCAATTTTTTCTATATCGTTTAAGCTTTCGGGATTAGCTTCAATGGAGACTTCTTCTAATTGATGGAAGTGAATGACTGAATGCAGGTAACCGAATAACCGTTCGAGTTGTTTCACTGTTAACACAGTTGGTGTTCCACCGCCAATATAGATTGTTTTTAAGTGAGCAAATCCAACATTTTTCTCATAGCATGTTAATTCTGTTAGCAAAGCATCCAGATAGGCTTCTGTATCTTGTCCACGAGAAAAAACTTTTGGAAAGTCACAGTAACTGCAAATTTGATTACAAAATGGAATATGAATATATAAAGATTTCGCCAAGGAAATACACCGACTTTCATATGATAAGCATGTTAGCATGCTTTCTACATCTTACTTGAAAAGTTAAAAAAAGTCAACATTTAAGGTGACATTGCTGAAAATAGGAAAAAGATTATCCAAAAAAAGTGCACGGATAATCTTTTCTAAAAGAAACTTGGTATTTCTTGTGGGACGTGTAGGTCAAGAAAAAAAGGGAGGGCATTAATAAACCAGCACAATTCATTAATGCCATTACTATCTTGTACCAACAGAGGTGGTTTTATACCATTTTTAAAATTTAATTTTAAGTTGTTTGAGGAAAGTGCGACACTGCTAAGAAAAAAGCCATTCTTTACCAAATTGGACCTACTTTTTTGATGAGTGACAATGTCATTAAACAGTCCCCAATGGCGCGGTGGCTTTGCACAATTGAGATGCCTTCATTTTTGAGTGCTTGTTCTAACTTGATCCAACGGAATTGACCCGTTTTAGGGTTTATTTGACCATGATGTTTCGCATAACCAGTCATGACACAATGCGTGCCTTGTTTCGTTAGGATGTTTTTACAGCTGTGGATGCGTGCAGTTTGATTAAGCATTCTGGTATCAAAGCTGGCATTGTAAATGAGTATTTTTTTGCCTTTTAAGACGTCTTTTATGTTGTGCCATTCTTCCGAAAATTGAGGTGCATCTTGAACCTCTGATAAGGTGATCCCGTGAACCGCAGCTGCTTTTTCATGAATGGGACAGTTGGGTTTAAACAGGGAATGGTACACAGTTTGCCCATCCATATTGATAATCCCCAATTCGATTACTTCGTCTTTGTTGCCAATTCCTGTCGTTTCGGTGTCAAGAATGAGGTAATTTTCGATGTCTAGCATTTGTATACACACTCCGTTTCAATTTGTTATTAACATGTTTTGTTACGCATGATCTGTGCCTGTCGATTCTAATAAAGCACTGTCTTCGTCTTGTAATGTTCCCATTTCCTCTACATGTCTTAAAGCCCGATCAATGGCACGCATTCTTGTTCCTGAAAGTTTTTCTAAAGTACCTTCTGCTGTTTTGATTTGTTTGTGGGCTGTGTGAAGTACCCCTTCAAACTTTTTAAATTCGCCTTTAACTTTTCCTAGTGTATCTAAAATATCTTGCGCGTTTTTCTCGATAGAAAGCGTTTTGAATCCGATTTGTAATGCGCCTAGAAAGGCCGAAAGTGTGGTTCCACCTACGACAATGATTTTATGTTTCTCACGCAATTCTTCAAAAAAAGCAGCATCTCTAATCACTTCTGCATACAACCCTTCAGTCGGAAGGAACATCAAGGCAAAGTTGGTCGTTTTAGGTGGTGCGATGTATTTTGAAGAAATATCCAGTGCAAAGCGGCGAATACGCTGTAATAAAGACTTTCTAGCAGTTTCTATTTCGACCTTGTCTTCTGCGGCCATCAATCGATTATAATCTTCAATTGGGAATTTGGCGTCAATGGGTAAGAGCACTGGTGTGTGATCATTCCCAGGGAGTTTAATGGCGAATTCAACGACTTTCCCATCACGAATGTTGGCATTCTTTTCATATTGACCAGGTGCTAAAATATCTTCAAGGAGTCTTTCTAATCTAACTTCTCCGTAAGTACCACGATCCTTCACGTTGGTCAGTGCATTTTTCAAACTTTTGGCATCTTCTGCCAAAGATTTCATTTCCCCTAAACCTTGTTGCACACTTTCGAGATGTTTTCCAACAGTTGCAAAAGATTGAGTCAACCGGGTTTCTAATGTTTTCTGTAACTTTTCGTCGACGACACCTTGCATTTGTTCTAATCGCTTTTCATTGCTTTCTTGTAAATGTTTCATCTTGGTTTCAAGGGTCGTATTAACCTTTTCATGATTGTCAATGCTTTGCTTTTGAAAGGCTGATAAGCGTGTTTCTACTTGTTGGCTAAAATGAGAAAGTTGCTGATTCGTTTCTTCACGACTTGTTTTTAAGGTGAGTTGCGTTTGTTGTCCAATATCTGATAGACGGGTATCAAGCTTTGTTGAAAAGTCACTCAATCGTTCATTGTTTTCCATTCGACTGGCTTGCAAGGCATTTGCCACACTTTTATTGATTTTCTCGTTGCTTTCTAGGCTGCTTTTTTGAATTTCTGCTAATCGTTTATCAATTTGCTCTTTAAATGCGTTGAGCTGTTTATTCGTTTCTTCACGACTTGTCATCAACGTTTGTTGGACACTTTCTTGGATTTTACCAAAGCGTTCAAATTGCTCAGTTGTCGCATGCGAGAGTTGCTTTTGAATGCTATCACGTTGGGCTTCTGATGCTTGTTTAAGTAATGCGGCGATGTCAGGATCCGTCTTTTTTTTCTTACTTGTAACCGTTAAGATGAGGGTTATGATTAAAAGTGCAATGATGAAAATGTTTAAGATGATTTGTATGTCCATGTGTTAATCTCCTATTTTGTTTGAATATGATTCCAATTGGATCATCGTGTCGCTTCTTCGTTTTAGTATATCATACTTTGAGAAGTTTTGAAAGTCTATTTTTTCTGACCTTTTGTAGGAAAACCACAGATAAAAAAACGCCAAAATTTTATTTGACGTTTTTAACCTGTTTAAGTTAGCCAATAAAGCCTTGTGTAAAACCTTGTGTGGGCATTTGTGTAAATGCTTGTCCGCCAAAATCGACGGGCATCCCTTGGGTTTGTCCAACGAAACCATTGAATCCATTGAGTCCATTAACACCGTTAAAGTTCATGGGTTGAGGTGCAACACCAAACCTTTCAATCACATCGATTTCCATCGGAACTAATTGCTGACTTGCCACAGGCATTTGCGTGAAAGTTTGTGCTGGAAGTGGTCTGCCTACAGAGACATCAGAATCAAAAGTTTGACGCATTCTTGGCTCTGGTCTAGCTACAAATTGATGATGCGCATGATGACGGTGAATATCTTCAGTGATGACTGGCACAATATGCTCAATTCTTCTATGATGATTAAAAACATTAGGTGCTGTCACAACTGCCGGTTCAATAATCACTTCTGATTGATCAAAAAGATCCGTACATTGTCCACTTTGGATACGAGCATAAGCTACTGCATTCGCACGTGCATTTTCCATCCGTGGATCAAAACCACAATCCACCCTTGGTGTAAAATTTTGAGGACATCTTGTTTGACACATATAAAAAACTCCCTTCTTAACAACTGCGTCATCATCATGGGCGAGCGACGCACAGTCAACTGCCTAAATGACGAATACCCAAGTAGTATATTAGTGAAGAGAGCTTTTTGGAAAGGCAGTTGCCCAAAAACGAAAAAGTGATTTAATTCATCTCAATTTAATCGCAGGATGACCAGATTTCAATTTTTTAATCCCGTGTTCAGCACCAAAAGCGATGGTTACATGATCCCCGTCGCTGCTAATAACAACGCCTGGACCTAGTTTATCATGCATAATTTTGTCTCCGTGGGCAAATGCTCTGGCATCACCTAGATTAATCGTTGATACTTTAGGCGCAGGTTGCGTTGGCATGGGTTGATTGGTTGTGAAGAAAGGTTTTTTATTGGCACTTGCAAATCCACCAAATCCACCGCTTTGAATATCAAGTCGTGACTTATCAATTTCATCTTGAAACCTCGATACTTTGTTATATTTGGTTTGTCCTTGATGCAATCGACTTCTTGCACTGGTCAGATAAAGCCTTCGTTCGGCACGTGTCATCGCAACGTAAGCTAAGCGACGTTCTTCTTCAACTTCTGCTTCCCCAGCTTCAATGGCAGAATAAAGCGGAAAAATACCATCTTCGAAACCGACTAAAAATACCGTATTAAATTCAAGTCCTTTTGATGCATGGATGGTCATTAAAGTAATTTTTTCTGTAGCGGTTTCTTCTTCCGTCACATCTGTTTGTAACCCGATATCCATCATTAAAATGTCTAATTTTTGGCGGGTAGGCATGGTCTCTAATTCAACTTCTAATTCTTCTTGGGAAATGATCGCTGCTAATTGATCTTTTTCAAAAGAAATGACCATGTTTTTAAATTCTTCCAAGTTCTCAATGCGGCTGGCTGATTCAATGGTAGCTTCTGCTTTTAGCATGGCTGAATAACCTGTTTCATTTAAAACGAGATCAATAAAATCTGTCATAGATAAGGTATCGAGTTGCGCTTGCAACGTGGTCATGAGGTGATGAAATTTTAATAGCTTATGAGCAGTAGCACCGGATAGTGATTGTGCCAATGTAGGAATCGTATGAAACATGGACATTCCCATCTGAACGGACGCGACAGCGACTTTTTCAATGGTCGTCGCGCCAATGCCACGGGTTGGGACATTGACAATTCTCTCAAAAGAAAAGTCATCGCGTGGATCTAAAATAAGTCGTAAAAAGGCGATGAGATCTTTCACTTCTTTTCGCTTAAAATAAGACAATCCACCGACTAATCGATAAGGGATATTCTCTTTCATCAACTGTTGTTCAAACAAACGAGATTGTGCGTTTGTTCGATATAAAACAGCAATATCTTCATGAGACGTCCCACTGTTTACCAATGACTTGATCTCTGATGCAACATACTCGACTTCGGTATTCCCACTGAAAGTTTGCTTTGCCACAATTTTTGACCCTGGACCGAGCTTAGAAAAGAGATGCTTGTCATATTGAGAAGGATTGTTCGCAATGACATCGTTTGCAGCATCAAGGATATGACCAGTTGAGCGGTAATTTTGCTCTAATTTAATGACGGTTGCTTCTTTATAATCTTTTTCAAAAGATAGAATATTTGTGATATCAGCACCACGCCAGCTGTAAATGGATTGATCTGAATCGCCAACGACGCAAATGTTTCGATGGCGTTCAGCTAATAATTTGACGATTTTGTACTGGGCATGATTGGTATCTTGGTACTCATCAACGTGAATGTATCTGAATTTTTGCTGGTAATACGCTAAAACATCGGGATTTTTTTCGAAGAGATGGACGGTGAACATTAAAAGATCGTCAAAGTCTAAGCGGTTGTTGCTGTGAAGCATTTTTTGGTAGTCGGTGTAGACTTCTTTAAATTGATCTAAGACGAAAAGCTCTGGGTCAATGTCCTTAGGAAGGCGCATTCGGTTTTTGGCTTCTGATATACGGACTAGGTAATATTTAGGTGGTCTGAGCTTAGGGTCGATATTGCGTTCTTTTAAGATTTGCTTTAAGGCTGAAATTTGATCAGCATCATCAAGGATCGCAAAGTTTTTATCGTAACCTAGCAAGTCGATGTGTCGCCTTAAAATAGAGACACACATGGAATGGAAGGTTGAAATCCAAACATCACTGCCATACGGTGTCAGCTTAGTCGTTCTTTCTTTCATTTCACGGGCGGCTTTGTTCGTAAAAGTGATGGCTAGAATCTGCCAAGGTGCTACATTCATTGCTTCGATTAAATAGGCAATTCTGTGCGTGACGACACGTGTTTTTCCAGAGCCCGCTCCTGCTAAAATTAAAAGAGGTCCTTCTGTTTGCTCAATGGCTTCTTTTTGTTGAGGATTCATGCCATCAAGTAAGTGATTGGAGGAAGATGTTGAGATGGGGTCAAATAAATTCATGTTCATAGTCAGCTCCTTTGATGATGGGTCTATTGTATCATTTTTTATCGCAAATTGATAGTAGTGGCGTTTAAAGAAAATCAGAGTCCCACAGTTTGATGATGTTGATAGCTCTTGTCAACTTTAGAAAAATAATGTATAATATTATCGAAAAATAAAAATAATGTCGAAAAAAAGAGGGTGAAATCATGTACGGTAAAAGAGCTGCAGCATGGATGATTGAAAATGGTCAGGAATGGATCGCTTGGTTGATGATAAGCTTAATTGTGGTCTATATCATTTATAAAATTTGTAAAGGCAAGCGGTGAAAAACAGTGGTATGGTCGCTTATACTTTTCCACAGCATTTGTTGATAAGATGTGAATAAGTTGATTAAAATGGTGGATGAGCTGTGTATAACCCATCAAAAACTGTGCAAAAATTAAAGAAGCAATCTGAGATGAATCCGATAGATAGTACCGATTCAATCTGATTTTAAAATACCACTTTACAAACCCGTATAAAAGTGATAGAATAAGCATATAAATAAAAAGAGCTATAAGATTGTCACGCACAACTTTCAGCTCTTACAACATGTAAGTAACAACGCCGACTGTTCCGTTAAGACGAAGGCGCTGTTACTTTTTTCTAGTGCGCACGTAAATTCATAATCTTATGAATATGAATGTGCTATA
>WRKJ01000025.1 GCA_009778135.1 Defluviitaleaceae bacterium | reverse complement strand
TTGTGACCCGTACGATCATGGATCAAAATGTAACTGAGCCTAAATTGGCAGACAATGCAGTGGTCACGCGCACGATCATGGATCGAAATGTGACCGAGCCTAAATTAGCAGACAATGCGGTTGTGACCCGCACGATCATGGATCAAAATGTAACCGAGCCTAAATTGGCAGACGAGGCTGTCGTGACCCGCACGATCATGGATCGAAATGTGACCACGTCCAAAATGGCTCATCGTGCTGTGACAGGCAATGAACTATTCACCTCATCAGAAGCCAATGTCGTTTTAAGAGTTGGAGAAGCAGGAACTGACCCAGCTTTTGGAAAAGTCAACATGGCGACCGATTTTGAAGGCATACTACCTGTTGAACGCGGGGGAACAGGTGCCGAAAATCCAACAGATGCTCGCTATCATTTAAATGCCTTATCCAACATTTCGCCCATCACAGGAGGAGAAATGCGCCGAATTGTCATCACGGATTTTTCCTTTACCATTAATGAAACAAGTGGTAGTATCGGTGTTCAAGTCGCGCATATTTCAGGTCATATTGAAGGGACAAGCTACACAGATGGTTATTTTGTTAGTCCGAGAGCTTTTGCAGCCATTACGCACTTAGACTGGGGTGGAACTAACTTACATGCTCAAGTTAGAACACTTGCTGGACAATGGAGTGGATCAGGAACACCGACACATGTGAGCTTAATCCAACACTTACCACCCATTACAAGTTAAAGAAAGTAGGTGACCATCATGCTAGATCCATTACTTGAATTTGCCATTCCTTACGGCATCTTTGCAGCTTTGTTTATCTGGTTATTGAATACAACCAACACGCGCAATGAATTACGAGAAGACAGCTATCAAAAAACCATTCGTAAAAACCAAGAAATCATCGCCGAACTTGCTAAATCTTTTACCAATTTGTCTGGTGATGTGAAAGAGATTAAAGAAGCATTGAAAAGAGGTGGTGTTGAAACATGATTGAGATGATTGTGATTTTAGGTTTTGTAATGAGCATGGCCCATTTGTGGAAAAAGAGCGGATTTAATCCCGACTTAATCCCTTGTTTAAATGTGATGTTCGCCATGATCTTGGCTTTATTCATCTTTAATGATGTTGCGTTTTCAATCCGCATTCAACAAGGCGTCATCACGGGCTTGGCAGCATCAGGTTGTTACGATGTTTTGACCAGTTTCAAAAAGAATAGCTGAAACAACCATGAGCGGGAAAGGAGGGATGACATGAGACTTATCGACTTAACACGACAAAGTATGGGTTGGAATAACCCTTTTCAAACCCGTACGATGAACCAAATTACAACATTAGGCATTCACCACTCTGCCACAACCAATGGGAGCCAAATGATCTTTGAAAATCATTGGCGCAATCTCGGTTGGCGTAATGGTGGTTACCATGAAATCGTTTTGCTCAACGGTGATGTAGAAATTTGCTATGTCCCAACCGTGGTCGTCAACGGTGTCGGTGATCACAACACGATCAGCTATCACATCGCCGTTGTGGGGAACTTTCGACCAGGTGGCGAACAGCCAAGCGACATCCAAATGATATCCTTGCGAGAACGAATTCAGTTTAACCTAGCTCGCTTCAATCTACCCATAGAACGGGTATGGGGACATCATGAATTCCCTAACACACCACGCTTTAACCACAGCACCAATTCTTGCCCAGGACAAAACATGAACCACTTACGCAACAGTTTAAGAACGCCAAAGACTGTTACACCGCCGATCTCTACCTTGCCACCAGTGACTTCTGATGAAAACATCTTCATTGTGAAGCATCCAACAGGAGGCTTCATGACAGCAGCCGATGCGGCGAACACGCGCAACCAACGCACCACGGTTCAACCTGGCACTTACCATGTCTTCAGACGGGCAAATGGCATGATCAATGTCACCCGAACACCCGGCGTTCCCGGTAGTTGGATTAACCCAACAACCCAAAAAAACACGACCGTGACACCAACAGACATCCTTGTTGATTCAACAGTGCGCGTGAATGATACTGCACGGCGTTGGGCAACAGGAGAAAACATCCCAGCTTGGGTCAGAGGAAGAACGTACCACGTAAAACAACTACGAAACAACAGCAGAGAACTGTTACTATCAGACGTCACCTCCTGGATTCATCGTGATGATGTGACCTTGGTATAACAATCAATCTAAACCAAAATAGACCGCTATTGATTCACAAATGTGAGTGATAGCAGTCTATTTTGGTTTGAAGCATAAAAAAGAAACCTTGTAAGAACAAGGTTTCTAAGCTGTCGTTATCGACATGAATGATACCAATGGTACCAACGGCCGGAGTCGAACCGGCACGGAGTTGCCTCCGGTGGATTTTGAATCCACTGCGTCTACCAATTCCGCCACGCTGGCTGATGCAAAATTCAACTTTTAAATTATATCACTTTTAAATGGAATATGCAAGGGTTGTTGAAAAAATTTTATCATTTTTGTGTATAAAATATTTTGAAACCGTTGATAAATATATGATCTTATGGTAAGATGAAATTATTGAATCGTTTTAGATTCTTGTTTTAAATCTATATCCTAGGAATCGTAATAGACCTTGATTTTTAACCGTTTTTTCAGACTGGATTAACAGTCCTTTAGGAGATATTCGAGCACGAGGATCATGGCATTAAGTTTAATTTGAGGGCAGGCGGTGATTGAAATGAATATCTATCAAAGAGCTTTTGTAGCTGTGGATCGCAATTCAAAAAAATCGATTGTGCTATTTTTGTTATTGTTTATCATCAGCAACTTAATCATGGCTGCTTTATTAGTCAGATCAGCTATTGATGAAACAGTGGATCATTTCAATACCAACATGCCTAATCAAATTGCATTGGTTATCCGATCACAAAATGAGGAATGTGAAACATGTCATTTAACGTTAGAAAAACTTACTAAAATTGAAGATTTGTCCTATGTGAGACAGTCAAGTTTTGGCTTACGTACACATACATTGGTAAGTGATGAACTTTTTTATCCTGTTTCATTTGAAACGGCCGAAACGTGTTTGGACTTAGACATGTGTAGTTTCTCCCTTGAAGGTGTCTCAGGTTTGCAAATGTTGGAAATCGAAGAAGATCAGCTTCAAGTGGTAGAAGGACGTTTTTTTGAAGAACATGAGTTGATTAATGGCTCTCCGGTTGTACTTGTGCCACTTTATTTGGCGGAATTAAATGGTTTAAATTTGGGAGATCAGGTGACGTTAAATGGGAATATTGGTGGCGGTCATCCCCATGAATCGCCTCTTGCTCTAAACGAGCGTCATTATGTGGCTGAATCTCCGTATGTGGTTCGTGAGAGACTTTATTCGTATATCTGGTATCCATACACCACTGATCTGGAAATCATAGGTTTTTATGATCTGGCTTTTGAGACTTCATCTGCAAGAGCAGAGAATCTTCGCAATACATTTGTTTTTAGACTCTACGCACCGTTGCAATATGTCTATGAGTTTCTTGATCGACAATATGAGCTTGCAAGTCAATTTTATACCCATGAAGAATTAGCTGTCTTCGGTCAAACACCGCCTAAGTTTATGTATGCCACTTTTACTTTACATGATTTTAGAGATTATGAATCATTTTACCATGCAACAGCAGAAATTTTAGGTGATTTGTATGATGATCGGCATGTAAGTGTTAGCGCATTTGGAGAATGGAGTCGGGAGTACTTCAGTACAAGTATGGCAGAAATGGATCATGTTTTGCGTTTATTCTTATACTTGACTGTTTTGGCCTGTTTGGTTGTTATGGGCTTATTGATCACTTTGTTTTTTAGAGACAGGCGGTTTGAAATGGGGATTTATTTGTCTTTAGGTGCTAAAAGGTTTCAAATTATTAAACAATTGTTGATCGAGCTTTGTTACATTATTTTCCCTGCTTATGGATTAGCCTTGTTAACCAGCGCGATTTTGGCAAGAAGGATGAATGATTTCTTAACTAACCAGTATTTATTGCTACTAGATGCAAATGAATCTATGAATATGATGTTCTACTCTAATACGATTAGTTATGATAAGGTTCTAAGTTTTCATCGTATTTCTGTAAATTTTTCCAATCTATTATGGATCTCTGCTGTTTTATTAATCGTACTGCTTTTAAGTCTGTTAGGACCATTTTTTTCAGTGTTGAGACTTAGCCCGTTAACTTTATTAGGAAAAAATAAGGAATAAGTTGATGGTTGATATGGAAGCGACGTAAATGGATGTTAAGGTTGTTTCAACATAAGAGGCTATTTTGCTTTTAGCAAGACAGTCTTTTTTGTTTCAGACAAAGTTTTTAAGAAAAATCTCAATTGTCAATTAATTCGGTCACGCTCTATTGCTGTTATATATACAATGTTGTAACAGTACAGTGCTAGAAAAGAAGGGCAAGACAAAAAAGCCTCAAGCTAGTTAGAAAGAACGGCGAGAGAAAGCATCAAAAGTGATCGTTTGAATGTCGAGGTTAAATGTTGGACTGTGCTGATTGTTTCGGGTAATAAGTGGCCCTTCAATTTACTTATCATGCCTAAATGTGCTATAATTCTTTTACACACTTTTAGGGTTGTTTGACAGCCCGCTAGTTTCCCCATTAGGGATTAAAGCATGCGCTTTGAGAAGTAGGAGAATGAAGATGGTCGTTGTTGAAGTGGTTGTTGATATTAAAAATAAAGCAGTGGATCGGGTCTTTGATTACGAGGTGCCAGATGCGTTAACTGAACTTGCTGTGCCAGGGGTTCGCGTGATGGCACCTTTTGGATCGAGACATTTAGCAGGGTTTATTTTACGTGTGAAGGCATCATCAGACTTTGAAGGGAAGTTACAATCGATTACGAAAGTTGTAGATGTGGTACCTGTTTTGAATACGGAGCTTTTAGAATTGGGTCAACAATTGGCGAAGGAAACAGGTGCAACGATGATTGCTTGTTTTGACGCCATGATTCCCGCAGCGATGAAAATCAAATATCGCAAAACATTTGTTCTTGTGCAAGGGTTGGACCAAACGTCTGAACTGGTCGATTTATTTGGTACAGTTAAAAAAGTGGCTGAAAAGGATGTACCGAAGCCGTTGTTGTCTGCTTTGAAAGCCGCGATTCAAAAGGGACAAGTCGACGTTGTGTATGAAAGTCATGAAAGTCATGGTAAGAAAATGCGTCGTTATGTGAAACTGAAGCATCAAGTAACGGAGCTGGCGGTGGCTGGAAAGTCGAAAAAGCAACGTGAAGTGATCGAGGTTTTATTGGCCGGTGACAACCCTGTTGCCAAAGATCAGCTTCAGGCAAGTAGTGCCGTTCTTAAAGCCCTTTATGATAAAGAAGTCATCGAATATATAGATGTTGAAGTTTATCGGGATCCGTATGAAGATGCAGTCATTCAACCTGACAAAGAAAAGGAATTAAACGCAAGTCAACAGTTAGCCGTGCAGCAGATTAATCAGGCTGGTGATGCAGTTGTCTTGCTTCACGGTGTGACAGGATCAGGGAAGACCGAGGTGTATCTTGAAGCCATCGCACATGCAATTGCTAAGCGTAAACAAGCCCTTGTTTTAATTCCTGAAATAACGTTAACGACTCAGATTACAAGTCGATTTAAAGCACGATTCGGTTTAGCAGTTGCTGTTTTGCATAGCGGATTGTCAGTGGGTGAGAAGTATGATGAATGGCGGAAAGTGTTACGTGGTGAAGTCGATGTTGTCATTGGGACGAGATCAGCAGTCTTTGCACCGCTTACGCATATTGGCTTGATCATTGTTGATGAAGAGCATGAAGCAACTTATAAGCAAGAAGAGATGCCAAGGTATCACGCCATCGAAGTGGCAAAGCGTCGTGGTAAGACGCATGGATGCCCTGTTGTACTGGGAAGTGCAACCCCTTCTTTAGAAAGCTATGCCCGGGCACAAAAAGGGGTGTATCAATTAGCTGTGCTTCCAGATCGCGCTGTGACAGCAGCCAGTCAACCTGAAATCAAGTTGATTGATTTGAATCGACAACGTTTAAGTGACAGCAGTGGTGTGATCAGTTTAGCATTAGAAGAAGCGATTGAAAGCAGGTTGTTGAAGGGACAACAGAGTATTTTATTATTAAACCGTCGTGGCTATGCCCATTTTATGCAATGTCGAGACTGTCATGACGTGATCAGTTGTACCAATTGTGATGTGACGTTGACTTATCACAAGCCAATTAATGGTTTGAAATGTCATTATTGCAATTTTACGATCCCTATTGTTCATATTTGTCCCAAATGCAACAGTAATGAAGTGCGATTTTTCGGAACAGGCACGCAAAAAATCGAAGAATTTTTAGCAACCAGATATCCGACTGCTAACGTGTTGCGAATGGACATGGATTCGACGTCGAAAAAAGGGGATCATCAGCGCATCATCAAAGCTTTTGAAAATAAAGAAGCTGACATTTTGATTGGCACACAAATGGTTGCGAAAGGGTTGGATTTCCCAGGTGTGACTTTGGTCGGTGTTCTTGATGCTGATATGATGCTTCATTTTCCTGATTTCAAAGCAGCTGAGCGAACCTTTCAAATTTTAACACAGGTTGCGGGACGTGCTGGTCGTCATCAATCAGGTGCGCATGTTTACATTGAAACATATTCGACGCATCATTACGTCATGAAACATGTTAAAAATCAAGATTATGCTGCTTTTTACCGGGATGAAATGACTTTGCGTCGACGTTTTAAATATTCGCCTTACTTTTTTCATGCGAAAGTGCTTCTGTCTAGCACTGAACCGGAATCGTTGCTGATCGTAAGTGAACAAGTGAATGTGTATCTCCGTCAGGCATTAGAAAAAGAATGTGTCATTATCGGTCCGACGATGGCAACTGTTGCAAGGGTTAACAAGCGATTTAGAATGCATTTTATTTTAAAGTATAAACACGCACCTCATTTAACGACAGTCATGACACATTTGTTAGCGCATGTTGAACATAAAGATGTGAGCTTAGCTGTTGATTATTTCCCGATTTACTTGACCTAATTTATGCAAGCTAATGCAGCGCTGTTTTGACTATCCTTATATATAGGCATGGATCATGTGATCGTTGTTTCACCTGTTGTTAAAAAAAATTTGCGTAAAATGACACATTTTGCAGGGTGTCTGTCATATAATGAAGTAAGGATAAATGAGGAAAAATGTGTGTATGTGGGGTGATTGTGGTGGAGAAAATTGATGCGTTCAAAGCATTTGTGCGTCGTCATCCTGGATTAAAGGAAGAAGTTCGTTCAGGTAAGTCAACATGGCAAAATGTGTATGAGTCGTGGTATTTATATGGCGCTGATGATGGACAATGGGAACCTTATAAAGCGGTAGACGCAAGTGAAACAGAAGGACGACCAGTGACAAAAACTGAAGGGAATGATCCAAAATCAGAATTGAGTGGTCCTGAAATGATGGCACAAGCTTTTGAATATCTGCAAAAAGTTGATATTGACAAGGTGCAAAAGACGATGGGAACTTTTCAACAGTTTATCCAAATTTTTCAAACGATGCAAGCAGGAAAAAATGGCGGTCATGCAGCTGGGAGCATGTTAGGAAGGCCACCTAAGCAAAATTACTCAGGCTTTTTTTCCCAATTTGATGATTAGAAGGTGAGTCATATGCAAGAATTTTATCGGATCATGAACGACAAAGAACAACGTGATTTCATGAGGATGAATCCAGTTTGGTATAAAGAATTTAACCGGGTTGGACATGCACACACACAATTTAAACAAGTATTTGATGTGGCTAAAAAAGAGCGAACACCTTCTCGGTTGGCAACCATTGATAAGCATTTGAGCACAGCAAATTTGATGTTGAAACTACTGAAAGGTTTTAAGTGATGAAAAGACAGTTTAATAGACCAAGCATGACGCATTGTTTTTCGGATTTAAAAAAAGACAATGCATTTTTCAAAATTTTTAAAGAAAAGAGTTGACGAAGAGGAAGAGATGTGGTATTATAGTCAAGTCGCCAAACGAGG
>WRKJ01000024.1 GCA_009778135.1 Defluviitaleaceae bacterium | reverse complement strand
TGGAAGCGAACTTAAAGATTGCTTTAGAATACCGCAAAGGTGTGAATAAAAAGTCGTTAATGAAGGAAGCTTTACATTTTGTTAATTTAAATTCGGCAACTTTGTCAAAGAAAATTTATCAGTTGTCGGGTGGGGAGCAGCAACGGGTTGCGATTGCACGTTTATTTTTGAAAGAGGCTGACTATGTGTTTGCTGACGAGCCGACTGGAAATCTCGACGAAAAGAACCGTGACATCGTGTTTGAACTGTTGAAAAAACTAAATGAAATGGGTAAGGCTGTTATTTTTGTTACCCATGATATGGAACTTGCCCAAAAAGCAGATCGATGGGTGAAGTTATAGCCATTCAGGCATGCAGCAGGTGTACGTTTGATAAATAAAATGAATGCATGACACACTGCTTCTTGCAGGTTTGAATGCATTCATTTTTAATTAATAGGTTCAAACCCTCATATCAAAAATACGTTTTCCATCCTCTACTTCAACCCATTTGCTCCCAGTCTGCTTCTTTTGGTTGAAATCAAATGTGAGTAAATAACCCTCTTGCAAGTTTTTGTTCGTCATATAACGTTGCAGTTGATGGTAACCAGATTCATGACGTTTCTCACCACGCCAAATTTTTAATTCAACAATGAACTGCTGATTAAGATAAGTCACGACTAAATCCATTCGTTCCTTATCTTGGGCTTCACTTTCTTTGTGAACAAATCCTTTACCGTTTAAAATTGGATTTAAAAAGAACAACAGTAAATAGCGGGCTTCATCATGTAAGAAGTGAATATCTCGATGACGGTAATGCTCATGATAGTACTTTGCAAACTTTTCTAAACATGCTTGCATATTAAAGACACCGTTGACAACAATATCAGCACGATCATCACCTTTAATGCTGGCGCTTATTTGATCACTTTTATCCAGACTGACAAAATACGCTGTCATCATCATTTCAAAGATGGGATTAAAGATACCAACCCGACCATTTGTTTCTTTAAAATACCCATACCGAGCACCTAATCCTACCAATGGATTGCTGTAAGTAAATGACCAGTGACCATTTCTCATCAAAATATCGTAAGTCATCGAAGCCAGCTTTTCATTGCTTGATAAGTTTTTAATCAAACTATCGAATAACGGGCTATCTCTTGCAATAAGTAATGATTTTACCGCATACCAAACATTTACGACTAACCACTCTTTTTCTAATTCTTCATCAATATGCTTGCAAATGCCAGAGACTAATACGGGATATCCCCCTGTATAATGATGAATTTCGTTTGCTATTTTAGAAACATCCATCCCCGTTTGATGATCAGCTTCATAATCAGTTAACATCGTTTCAATTTCTAATGCTGAAAATGACATGTCAACTTTAAAACTTGAAGCGATATTCCACGGAGAATTGTGAACGGCACTTTCTCCCACAGATGGTATATGTAAGCCTTCTTGAATCATTTTTAACTTAATGTTTTTAATGTCATAAACACCTGCTAAAATCACACTATGAAAAGTGAAATCTTTTTTAACACGTCTGGCTAAAAATTTATCTCGCAATTTACTTAAAAATCCTAAAAAAACCCGGTTGTTACTGGCTTTATCTACCTCGTCAACTAACAAAACCAATTTTTTTCCTTCACACATATTCGTGATATGACGACTCAGGCTACTAAATGTGGTTACATTTTTGTTCAACCAACTTTCGCGATACGCTTCCGAAACACCTGAAAAACGCAATGCTTGATGAATCACGTCAAGAAATACTTGACAAAATATAGCTGCATTAGCAAACTCTTCTTCATCAAAAGCTTCGAAACTAATCGAAATCACTGTATAGTCATCTGCTAAAAAAGACTCCAGTTGACTTAGCGTTGTCGTCTTCCCATACTGACGTCCACGATTAATGGTGAAATAGGCTTTATCATCAATCATCGCTTTAATTTGCTCAAGCTTACCCGTAATATCAACCATATAATTCTCATCAGGCACACAGGTTCCTGTTACATTAAACCTTCTCATACATTCACCTCTATTAAAATGAAAACACGTCACGGAGCATGATGTTTTTACATCATGTCTTTTGTTTATGCGCATAAAAAATAAGACTGTTGTTCAAAACAATCTTATTTCAATGTTTTAAAAGCCTGCTTCATCTGGATTGGTTGCAAAGCCACCTTTAGCCAATGCTGAGATGGCTGTTACTTCTGCATCCGTTAGTTCAAAGTCAAATAAATGGATGTTTTCAATAATTCGACTGGTGGTTACTGACTTTGGCAGTGGGTTATAGCCTTTTTGTAAGCTCCAACGAATCGCCACTTGTGCAGGAGATTTACCATATTTTTGAGCAATTTCAGCCAATTGAGGCGCATCTAAAATTTGACCTGTCACAAGGGGGGAATACGCCTGTGTTAAAATGTTATGTTTCACGTTAGCTGCCACCACTTCTGGTTGTAAATCTCTCGGACTGAGATGAATTTGATTGACATGAGGAACCACTTTCGCTGTTTCCAACAAAGCATCCAGATGATGTGGACGGAAATTTGAAATACCGATGGCACGTACAAGTCCTTGTTCTAACGCTTCTTCAAAATAACGCCACACTTCTTGATTACGTACTTTCCAACGGTCACGAATGGCCAATGGATTTGGCCAATGAATCAAGTACAAGTCCACATAGTCGAGGCCTAGTTTTTCAAGAGAATGAGCCAATGCTGCCTTCGCATCTTCATACGTCACCACGTCATTCCATGCTTTTGTTGTCACAAAAAGATCTTTGCGATCAATGCCTGACTTGGCAATCCCACGTCCAACACCTGCTTCGTTCTTATAAACAGCTGCTGTATCAATATGCCGATAACCCGCTTTTAGCGCATCAAGAACGGCCTGTTCTGCCACATCGCCATCAGGTGTTTGCCATGTTCCAAATCCAATGACTGGAATTTCAACGCCATTTGCGAGTTTGTATGTTGAATTGATCGTTAATTTCATGTTTATCACGCTCCAATTTGATTTGATGATGAAAAAGTTAGATGTTTAAAAAGATCTTGAGGGAAACGCCAGTACAACAAGGCACATACCAGCTTGTAAACGTCACACTTATCATTATCTCATTTCACTTTCTTTTTGTCAACCTTTTTATGCAAAAGCGCAAACCAAACAAATCAAGCCATTTGACGTTTTTAAGGAACAAAAATTTCCAATGCGACTGCTTTCTTGCAAAGAAAACAGCACTTATTATTGACATGGGATGGACATTCCGATATGATAAGATGAGTCTCATAAAAGGATGGTCGATTCAAGACGAGTCGACAAAAAGGTGCATATGAAATTATTTAAGCTTTTATTTACACGTCTGAACATTACCATTTATTTACTTGTGCTTCAAATCACATTTTTTCTCGGATTAACCACTTATATCCTCATCCGCTTCCCTCTTTTTTATTTGCTGGGCTCTCTTTTAAGTGGCATTGTCTTTTTAAGGCTTGTCAGAAAAGACAAGCCTGCTGCTTTTAAATTGACATGGGTTATTGTTGTTTTAACTTTTTTACCCGTCGGCGGCTTGTTATATCTGCTTTTCGGTGACAAACGACCCACGCGAAAAATCGCCAAATACATTCACGAGCATGCGTTGATTGCCAAATATTTAGACTTAGATGAAGCACCAAATGAAGTGACATCAGAAAATTGTGGGCGAATGTCCAGCTTGTTTCAATACATTCGAAATGTCTCATCTTACCATGCCTATAAACAAACAGACGTTCGTTACTACACCTTCAGTGAACAACTTTTTGCTGATTTATTGGTCGATTTAAACCAAGCCCAATCCTTTATTTTTTTAGAATATTTTATCATCAAAGAAGGCGTCATGTGGCAACAAGTGTTGGATATTTTGCTACAAAAAGTAGAAGCTGGGGTTGATGTCCGACTGATTGTCGACGATTTCGGTTCTATGAAACGATTCACCAACCGCTACATCAGAAAATTGCGTGCCAAAGGCATCAAAATAGTTCGTTTCAACCCATTGCGCCCTCAATTACTGATGTTCATGAACAACCGAGATCACCGGAAAATCATTGTCATTGATGGTCATACGGCTTATAATGGTGGCAATAACATTGCTGATGAGTACATCAATGTGACACAACGTTTTGGTGTTTGGAAAGATACAGGGATTCGTTTACATGGCGATGCTGTTTGGAGTTTCACCTTAATGTTCATTGAAATGTGGGACATTTTTTGTCAAAAAGAAGCGCGCATTAATGACTATGAGGCTTATCGTGTTCATCATGAAGCACCTGCCCAAGGAGATGGTCTTATTTTGCCTTATGGTGATTCACCGCTTGATCATGAGCAACTGGGAGAAAATGTCTATATTGACATGCTTAATCAAGCCCAACGGTATGTCTATATTTTCACGCCTTACCTCATCATTAGTGAAAACATGATCTATGCGCTGCAAATGGCAGCCAAACGCGGTGTTGACATTAAAATTGTCACACCAGGTATTCCTGATAAAAAACTGGTGTTTAGACTGACGCGTTCCTATTATCGCTTCCTCTTAGACGCTGGTGTTCGCATTTATGAGTATACCCCAGGATTCATGCATGCGAAAAGTTTTGTGTGTGACGACAAACTAGCTGTCGTTGGCACCATTAATTTAGATTACCGCAGCTTGTATTTACATTTTGAATGTGCGACGTTGATTTATGATGCCAACGTGATTGATCAAATTAAAGCTGATGCCATTGAAACGATAAGTGTCAGTCAGGAAGTCAAAATTAAAAAGACGAAACGTTCTCTTTTTGGTCGATTTGTCGATGCGATTCTCCATTTGTTTGCGCCATTGATGTAAACATGCGCTTTCTATTCGCTTGTTTCAACACTGAAAACATGTCTTGCCAGCTGTTGTTGAATCCTTGGCGTTGTCACTGCACTTAACATGGCGCTAAATAACGTGAGCACCATGAGCACCACAAATTGTCTCGCATAGCCTTTGATATGTTTCTTGATTAAGTTGTATTTTTTCTTCATCAAGCATTTAATCATGAAATAAGCGAAGCGAAAACTGAAATACACACTTAAAATGGTTGTAAATAAAATGAGGATGTATTGCATGAGCCACAACAAAATCACCCCTGCGCCACTCGCAATGCCGATTTCCCGAATGAGTACAGCCAAGTTAAAGCCAGCACTGACACCGCGAACAAAAATCAAAAATAAATTAACGACATTCCCGATCAAGGTTAATCCCATGAGCCAAATGGTGAGTTGATATAAAAACTGTCGCCAAAAAATTTGAAAAAACGAAAGGGCGTTTCCTGTTGCCACATAAGCCATTAAATCAGCTTGTACATCAGGTGATTGTCGCAAATACATGATGGCACCGACAATGTCTCCTAATAAAACAATGCCCAAAATGCTAAATATGAGTCGTTCCATAGGTGAAATTTTACGTTTTTGCCGTCTTTTTTTACTGCGTCTATGTAGCTTCATGTGCACTGCCCCCATTTATTGATTAATCAAGTTTATGCAACAGGATTAAAAAAAGAACTCTTTATTTGATTCTTATTTGTCAACGTCATATTGTTGACAAATAAGAAATCGATGAATGAGAAGCTTTTTAGAGCGTCATGGGCTTTACACTGTAAAAAATCAAGGCTGTGTTACGATTCGATCGGTCTTTCCTATACACCATGTATGCGCATCACTTCAACCACTTTTTCAAAGCCTGCCACATTTGCGCCAAGGACATAGTCGGTTGGCTTATCGTATTTGACAGCTGCTTCATGGGCTTGTTTGAAGATGTTTTCCATAATGGTTTTTAATTTTGCATCCACTTCTTCAAATGTCCACTTTAAACGGGCACTGTTTTGTGCCATTTCAAGTTGAGAAGTGGCCACACCACCTGCATTGCTTGCTTTTCCTGGGGCAAACAACACACCATTTTCTTGCAAGTAATGGGTTGCATCCATCGTCGTCGGCATATTTGCCCCTTCTGCAACGGCCAGGCATCCATTTGCAACCAATGCTTTTGCATCCTCTAAGTGCAGTTCATTTTGCGTTGCACAAGGCAATGCCACATCTACTTTTACTTCCCAAATGCTACCACCTGCCACATACTTGGCACCTGGTTTAGTTGTCACATATTCAGAAATTCTAGCACGTTTAACTTCTTTGAGTTCTTTGATCAATTCTAAATCAATTCCTGATTCATCAACAATATAACCCGCTGAATCACTCATGGCAATAACGGTTGCCCCAAGTTCATAAGCCTTTTGTGCCGCATAAATGGCCACATTACCTGAACCTGAAATACTTACTTTCTTACCTTCAAAAGAAAGGCCATTGGCTTTTAACATGGCATCTGTAAAATAGAGTAAACCGTATCCCGTTGCTTCCGTACGGGCAAGAGAGCCGCCATAAGGAATCCCTTTCCCTGTTAAAACACCTGTGAATTCACTTGTTAATCGCTTATACTGTCCATACATATAACCAATCTCCCGTGCCCCTACCCCAATATCACCGGCTGGCACATCAATATCAGCACCGATATATCGGCTTAATTCTGTTACGAACGCTTGACAAAATGCCATAATTTCACGGTCTGATTTCCCTTTAGGATCAAAATCTGAACCGCCTTTTCCGCCACCGATTGGAAGTCCTGTTAACGCATTTTTAAACACTTGCTCAAAGCCTAAAAACTTAATAATACTCAAGTTAACATTGTCACGAAACCTCAATCCACCTTTATACGGGCCCAGGGCATTGTTAAACTGGACGCGATAGCCATTATTCACCTGAATATTACCCGCATCATCCACCCAATTGACACGAAAAGCAATTTGACGATCAGGCGCAACCAAACGCTCAAGAATCGCATCACGACGATATGCTGCTTCATCTTTTTCAATGACAACACGTAAAGATTCAAAAACTTCCGTTACCGCTTGTTTGAACTCTAGCTCTGCTGGATACTTCTTTTCGACTAATTCTAAAACTTCGTTGATATAACTCATAACATTTTCACGCTCCTAAAAAATTTCATTGATAACAATTGCTATTTTCCGCTTAAAATCAATGTGAGAAAATAGACGTTTACCTAGACAATCTATCTTAGCCTACATAAGATATACTGTTATTGAAAATTTAACCTATTGACAGGTCATCTTATTTTTTAATTGATTTATTTTTTTAAAAATGGAGGAACTTATTGTGAATACTCAATTTATACAAAACGGATATCTGGGTTATCCGGTCAATTATAATACCTATCCGAACCATTACGATCATTTTTATCGACGTCACGATCGACAAGCAGGTCAAGTATCCATTACGGCTGGCACAAATGGCACATTGATAACAAACGGTCAAAGTACAACAGAATCACTTACCTTTCCACCTGGAACACCTGTTGCAGCGCATGCAAATATACCGATTGGCTACACGTTTAGTCATTGGGAAACCAATGTCCCAGGTATTCAATTTATGCCAAGTGCTCAAAGTGAAGATGTCACTTTTATGATGCCAGATCAGCCGATGACAATCACTGCTGTTTTAACGCCCATTTTCCACTTAGGTGAAGCTGTTAAAGTTAACCCTACGGCACAAACTTGGGCCACAGGGGAAATCATACCAACATGGGTTCATGGCTTAGAAGACAGCATTCGTGAAATGCGCAATAATGGGACTGAATTGTTATTAGATGCATTAAATAGCTGGATTCGTGCATCAGATGTCATCAAAGTGACACAGGAAGCGAAACCGACGCTTTCCACAAGCAGTGTCCCAACCGAATCAACGTCGCCGACATTAACACCGATTGGTCTTGGTGATCAAGTCAAAGTCAATCAAAGCGTTCAAACATGGGCAACAGGTGAAGGCATGCCGGCTTGGGTTTATGGTCGGGTTTATCCGGTCATTGAAATGAG
>WRKJ01000023.1 GCA_009778135.1 Defluviitaleaceae bacterium | reverse complement strand
AAACAATAACAAAGCCTTATTTACGACCGGAAAGCAATTTGTCAATCTCGTCCATACGTTTGCGCTTCTCATTGATATCTTCAATTTGAGAAATTTCTTTGTAATAATGGGGATGGTCAGTTTTTAGGTAGGTTTCAAAGTTGGTGTATACACGGTCAAGTCCTGCATTACCAAAATCAATGATTTTTTGGGCAACACCTGTACCGACTGATTCAACGCCGTCAGCGAGCTTGTTTCCTGCTTTTTCAACGAAATCACTAGCTTTTTTTCCAACTTTTTCAGCGAAAAGATCGTTTTTGATTTTCCGTTCAGCTGATGCTTGTTTTATTTCAGCTGTTCGTCTCTCATAAAATTCATTTGCTTTACGGAGATTTTCTTCACGCTCGGCTTGCTTTGCTTGTTGTTTCGCTAATTTTTTAGCTTGTTTTTCTGCTTTAGATTTAAACATAAAAATCACCTCGTATTAAAAATAGATTTAAAAATTAAAAAATTTAGAAAGGAGTTTTTAAATGATGGAGTTAACTATAGATTCCGATTTAAGCAATGTAACCAGTGGCTTAGATAGGATAGAGAGTGCCTTGAAAAAGATTGAAGGCGTTCTTAAAGACATTAAAAGTACGACTGATCCTTTGACGAAAACAATTCAAATGATTGTTGGTTTGTTTGGCAGAGTGGTGAATTTTTCCTTTGACAACTTATCAGATGGCTTACTTGCCGTTGGTGCCTCTGCTTTAAGTATCGTCTATGGCATTACAAAAGTGGAAGACTTCTTAGGAAAACTTAAGAAATCAACTGTTTTTGGTGGTATCTATAAAAAGTTTATAGCGTTTGGAGAAGCTATTCATTTTAAAATGTTATTAGCTGGTGAACATATAGGAGACTTTGCCAGCAGTGCTGGTAGGCATATAGGGAATTTTGTTGATGCGTCGATTAGATATCTAGGAGACTTTGCTAGTGCTACTAAAGAGAAGTTCCAACTTGCTACTAGAGCTGTACAAACAAAAATTACGGCGATGGGTGGTTTAAAGATGGCATTTTTTAAAGTGTTATTACCTATAGCCTTGGTTGCTGCTGCAATTGCTGGAATTGTCTTCGTTATTCGCCATTTGTGGGAAACCAATGAAGGGTTTCGCGATTTTGTTATCAGTGCTTGGGAGCGAATCCGTGGCGTATTTGATGCTGTTATCGGATTTATTACTGATTTATTCACCGATTTTAGTGGCACGATTTCTCGTGTATGGGAGGGGATTCAAAATTTCTTTTCAAATATTGATCCCTCTATGATTTTTGATATTTTCAAGCGATTGCTTCCAACTATTATCGCAAAATTAGTAGGTGGTTTGCCGGGTCTTTTGATTAAAGGTGTTCAAATCATCGGAAAAATTGCGGATGGAATGGACAAAACAATCCCTGAACTTATCAATAAGGCAACTGAAATCATCGTTGACTTTATTCATAAAGCTGGAGAGAAAATCCCTGAGGTTATTTCCATGGGAATTGAAATATTGTTAAGTTTAGTAGATGGGATTTTAGCTGCCTTACCGAGTTTAATTGAAGCGGCAGTTGGTTTAATCACAACAGTTGTCTCTATGCTAGTGGAAAAGTTGCCAATCATTATCGAAGCTGGTATTGAGATACTGAAAGCTTTAATTGACGGGATTGTCACGGTGTTACCAGATTTGATTGACGCTGCCATTAACTTAATTATAAGTATTGTCGACGCATTGATTGAGAATCTACAAGTTATTATTGAAGCTGGTATTGATATTTTACTTGCTTTGGTTGACGGAATTGTTACCATGTTGCCAGCTTTAATAGAAGCAGCGATTAACCTGATTATTCAAGTTGTAGGTGCTTTAATTGGTAATTTAGACCTTATCATTAGTGCTGGAATTGAAATATTACTTGCTTTAGTAAGTGGGATTTGGCAAATCGTTGGTGCGCTGGTTTCAGTAGCAGGAGATTTAATAGGTCAATTTATTAGTGCAATTGTTGGTATGTTCGGTCAAATCAAAACAAAAGGTCGAGAAATACTTACCAATGTTGTAGATGGGATTAGACAAAGTATTAGTAATGTGGTGAACACAGCCCGTGATATTGTAACAAGTTTTATTGACGGTATTCGCAATAAGATTAGCACCATTAAAAACCTTGGACGAGATATTATTCGTGGTTTCATTGATGGAATCACTGGTATGTTTAGCAATATTCGAGATGTTATTTCTCGTGTTGCCAACTTAATCCCTGGTCCAATTCGAAGAATTCTCGGCATTAATTCACCATCTCGTGTTATGAGAGATACGGTAGGTGAGCCAATTGTTGCAGGTATCTGTGCTGGTATTGATGAAAATGCCGATAAGCCAGTTAAAAGCATGGCGGATTTAGGCGATAAAATCGGGCAAGATGGTTTGATAAATGGAGAGAGCATTGGCGATCAATACGGTCAGAGTATTATGGAGAGCTTGGCTTCTGGTTTAGAAGATGGACAAGGTGCTGTCACAAATGTCGCCAAGTCAACGGCAGATGTGGTAACAGATGAATTATCTAAAGCCACCGCTGTTCAAAATAAACTTCAAGCTGTTACATCAAAGCTCGCCAACACGAAAAACAAGTATGCAGATCAGGCAGCAGCTATGATGCAAGCAGGTCTTGAGAGTGCGCAAGCAGTGCGTCAAGGACTTGATAATATGTTGATGGGTACGAATTTAGATCAACAATTAGCCCTTGCGGTGACACCACCAGATGCAAGTTATCAAATGAATTTGATGGAAAAGCTCATTGATACAGTCGCAGCCGGTCAAACAATTGTGATGGATTCAGGCGAGTTAGTGGGCGCCACTTATGCGGGTTATGACAATGCAGCTGGAACGGCTATGTCATACAACTCAAGGTGGGGAAGGTAGGTGAATGAAATGAACAATACAAACAACATGATAGATGTAACCCATGGTTTATCCATAGAGAACTCTCCAAGACATTTTATTGTTTTTGGAAGTGATCCGGCAAAGTCAGATGAGGCGAGACGCTTCGATTCCCGACGTTTCAATTTAAACTTACATGAACGCATTGGGAACACCCCTTCGGAAAAAGAGGTTACGACTAGTATACCTTATATGCAAGGGATTGTCGATATGTCAAACGCAATTGGTAACAGAATTTACGAAAATCGTGAAATTACTTACGTTTTTTATCGCTTTGGTGTTAGCCGTGGTCATGCAAGAGACTTTCAAACGACCATCACTAACTTATTAATGGGTCAGTTTGACGCCCGTCTTGACGACAGTTTTGAACCGGATTTCCATTACTTCGGAAAATGCCAGCAAGTGAATGTGAGCGATGATTATGACAGACATCGTTTAAGGGTTGAAATAACCTTTGATTTATATCCTTTTAAACGTGATAATCACGGAGAAGCTGAAGATTTGTTCGACCCGTTTAACTTTGATTTGGATGCGTTTCAAGATGGCTTGGTATTTGAAGTTTCAGGTGAGCAGAACATTCAGCTATACAATGCGAGTCAATTGACTTTACGACCAGCGATTAGAGCAAGTCAATCAGGGCTTTATTTAGGGGTGAACGACATGAAAGTCCAGCTTGCTTCTCATCCAACAGATGCTTACACTTATCCGAATATACGTTTAAAGCCTGGGATGAACGACTTTTCTTTAACAGGGTCGGGTACTGTGATGTTTAATTGGCGAAAGGAGCGGATCTAAATGTATGTTGTTGAAATACGCTTAACACCAGATGAGCCTTGGGAAATGCTTCATGATGTTCATTCACCAGTTGCAGTGTTGCCAAGCGGGGATTTGACGCAATTGTTAAATGCAGTCAATGACTTTCGTTTTGACTTGTTGCCCGCTCATCCTTTGTTTCATGCAGCGATTACACCTTATGTTTCGTTGATTCAAATATGGGAGGATGATCAGCACATTATTTTCAGGGGACGAATTGTTGATACCCATGTTCAAATGACCAGTAGTGGGAAAATCATCAAATCTTTTGTGGCAGAATGTGAATTAGCTTTTTTATTAGACAGTTATCAAGATGCATTAGAATTACGAAATGTGTCTGTTAAAGACTACCTCATTCACCTTTTAAGTGTTCACAACAGACGAACTGCAGATGATGTGGTTGATAAACAAGTGACTTTTGTTCAGATAGAGCATGAGCCGCCAACTTGGGTCGGTTCAGGATTTTCTCGGACATGTCGCTGTGGCGCTAGTGATGAGATTCATCATGTTTATTACGGTTCAACCTTTGAAAATATTAAAGATCAAGTCCTTCATAAATTTGGTGGTTTTATAAAGTTGTCCTATCGATCAGAAATAGATGAAGAAGGGGAACCAACTGGCATTATTCACCGTGTATTGCATTATTCACACACAAGTGGTCGCATGCAAAACATCCCCATTGAGTTGGCAGTCAATCTAGACAGTGTCAATTCACACTATCACAATCATTTAGATTTTACGCGACTGATCCCATTGGGCGCGGAGTTGGAGCGTTATGAGCTAGGGATTGCGCGTCTTCAAGAGGTCGGTTTGATTGGTAATCCTGACTTTTGGCTGACGCAAGTCCAATATTTTCGTGATGAGGTGGATTTACTTGAAGCAGGTCATTTCCCTATCTCTGAATGGACAGGGCAATTACTTCTGGGCTTATCGAAATTAAATTATAAAAATCCTTGTATTTGTGAAGATGCGTGTAACAGTGGTGGCTGTGAGCACTGTACGACCTATATCAGAGAGAAAATAAAAGTCATTACACCAGATGAAGACCTCCCACCTGATATTAACAGTCGTTATTCCTATAACTTGGCGATTGACTTATTGGCTAATTCTGGTGTGATTGGGAGTCCCGGTTATTGGAAAGAGGAGAAAAATGCCAGTCGTATTGAGCTTCGCTGGTTGATCCGATTAGCTGCTTTAACAGTAAACCCAGACGCACCACAACGAGGGAGCCAACGCCATTCTGACGATGCCTTGAACTGGCTTCCTAGCAGACCGATAGATGACAATGACAACGACGACGATGACGATGACGACACACCACCGATATTAGCACCACCTGATGATGAAGGTGACGATGATGACGCGCTAACAGAGGTGTCATTATTAGCTACTGGTATAGCGGGTGTTTCTGGTTTTTCCATGTCGGAAACTGATGGCACAACTGATGATGACGATGTGATTGATGAGATTTTTGGTGTTGTCGTCAATAGAGACTTATCCCCTTGGATCGATCAGTTGATGATCAATATTTCAAGGTTGAATTTTCGACGAGATGCACTCAATCATCTTGATTTTTATCGGCGTGAGATTCAACCGACGATAGATGATATCTCCCTTTATCAAGAAGCCATTGACTCTTTAGCCAATGCCAATGTCATCCATTCACCCAGCTATTGGAAGGAATCTGATCGTAGTGAAGACATAGATTTACGTTGGATCATTCGTTTAGCTGATCAATTAGTCGATCGTGACAATCCGCTCCGTATGACGCCTCAAGACGCTGTTCATACGTTACGAAACGCTGGCTTGATCTTTGATGAACACCATGCCTTCTGGTTGAAGCAAATCGGTGTTATCGAAAGCGATGCTGAAGATGGAATAGAAATCATTTCTCAATGGTTTCCAGAATTACTGGTTAATTTGACCAAATTAAACGTTAATCGTGTCCATATCGAGCAACACATTAAAGCACTTCAACCTCGACCCATTCCTGATGTGGATGATGAAGGTGCTTATCAAGAAGCCATTGATTCTTTAGCCAATGCAGGTGCTATTGGCAGTCCAACTTATTGGAAAGATCCAGTACGAAGAAGTGATGAAGCCATTAGATGGCTCATTCGTTTGGCAGATGCGACTGTTGATTACGACAATCCACAGAGTCATTTTCCACGTCCACGCTTAACCATTGAAGATGCGCATCCAGAAGGCAAAAATTGGTTACCTGTTATTGAAAGTGATGTGATTATCGAAGGAACCGTTGTCTTTAATGAGATCAATGATCCTATTGAATTAAAGAAAGCCGCTGATCAATGGATCAAGCAACATAAAGCGACAACACACAGTATCAACGTTTCAGCCATAGATTTATCTGTCATAGATGGGGTGAATTTTGAAAGTTTTCAAGTGGGTGATTATTATACAGTTGAAAATCAACTCCTTGAGATGCATGCAGCTGACCAAGGCGTAGGTTATCCATTAATTCAAAAACAAACAGACATTGTCAACCCGATGAAAAGTAGTTTAACATTTGGTGATCGACAGTTAACCATGAGTACGTCACGAGATTAAAAAGTTGAAAAACAATAAATGACGCAAAGGGTCAAGTTCAAAAACTGGCACTTTGCATAAAAGGAGAAGTGCAACATGTCAATAAATATTCAAGAACGCATTAGAAGATTAAGAGAAGACAGCCCGTTATTGGGAAGAAATGCCAGGCATTATATCGCTGACGTTTTGGAAGGCTTATTTAAATCACAAGTGGCGCATTATGGCACATCATCAACAGAAGCAGACGTGGTGGAAAAGCATGTGTTGAGCCCAGCACCAGGTTTTGATGTACCAGGCCGCAGTACGAAACTTGCGGTTCATTTCACACATGGCAATACAGCGATTAATCCGACGTTAAGAGTCGGTGCGACCCAACCGGCTTATCCCATTTCAAAAGTATCTAATTGGGCGGCAGGAACCACGGTAGAATTTGTTTTTGATGGTGAAACATGGCGCATGCTTGGCGCAAAGAAAGCAACAGTCACTCATCCGTTAATGGACATGGCAACAGGACATGTGGGAACAGATAATGGCGAATTTGCCAATGCCGATCATGTCCATCCTGTTCATATTTACCATGACACATCTCATGTGGTGAGTGGACGTTTCGTTTTAGACCGGATGCCGACATCTGAGGTGGCAAATCGTGTATTGGCTGTCGGAACTGCAGAGACAACGCCTGAATTCCAACAAGTCAATGATCAAATGATTGCCAATAATGCCGTTGTGACGCGTACGATCATGGATCAAAATGTAACCGAGCCTAAATTGGCAGACAATGCCGTGATCACACGCACAATCATGGATCAAAATGTGACGACGCCTAAACTTGCTGACTTGGCAGTGACAGAAGCGAAACTCGCAGACAATGCCGTTGTGACCCGTACGATCATGGATCAAAATGTGACCGAGTCCAAGCTGGCAGATGATGCTGTTGTGACGCGTACGATCTTAGATCAAAATGTAACCGAGTCCAAGCTGGCAGACAATGCCGTTGTGACCCGTACGATCATGGATCAAAATGTAACTG
>WRKJ01000022.1 GCA_009778135.1 Defluviitaleaceae bacterium | reverse complement strand
TGGCGGGTGTTAAACTGAGAAATGCATCAATCGTTCAAAAAGTAACCATTATTCCAAGGGGAAGTGCTGGTGGCTATGCGATGATGCTTCCTGAGGAAGAAACGATGTTAAGTTCAAAGCAAGAATTACTTGATCGCATTATCGGTTTACTCGCCGGACGTGTCGCTGAAGAATTAACATTTGGTGAAATCACAACAGGTGCTTCGCACGATTTCCAAGAAGCAACGCGTATTGCGCGTGCCATGGTCACTGAATTTGGGATGAGCAAATTAGGTCCGATTCAATTTGAACAGCGTGGTGGAGATGTCTTTTTAGGACGTGATTATACGAGTGCACCATCGCGTAACTTCTCGGATCAATTGGCACTTAAAATTGATGAAGCAGTCGCTGAAATCATTAATGACTGTTATGCAGTTGCCACGTCGACGTTGACAGAACATACTGAATTAATGAAACTGATTGCTGAAACATTGCTTGTTGAAGAGACATTGACCAAAGAACAAATTGATGAGCTTGTTGAAAAAGGTCGTTTGGACGAGACTGATTACGGAAAAGGTAGTACCTTGAGTGAAGCTGAAAAAGAAGAAATTAAAGCAAAAACACATATGGGTAGTGGTTATTCAGATGGTCGCATTGGCGGGCTTGATTTAGGCACTAGAATTGATGGTAGTCGGGAATAATTTTTAACTAAACAACTCCATTAGGAGTTGTTTTTAGTCGACATAGAGAGGTTTAAACGATGAATAGTGATTATTTGGTAAAGTCATTAGCTTTTAATGGTGAAATTAGAATTTATGCAGCACGAACAACGGTGCTTGTTAATGAAGCAGCTCAAAGGTTTGCAGCTTATCCGACAGGGGCTGCTGCTCTTGGTCGAACATTAACGGCAACGGTCATGATGGGAAGTATGTTAAAAGGGCATGAAACAGTGACAGTTAGAATCAATGGTGGCGGTCCTATTGGTCTCATTGTTGCAGATGCCAATGCCAAAGGAGAAGTTCGCGGCTATGCATCCAATCCCCGTGTGCATTTTCAATACGACTCAGGTAAATTAAATGTCGGAATGGCTGTCGGAACAGCTGGAGATTTGTATGTAACAAAAGATGTTGGATTGAAAGATTATTTCACCGGTCAAGTCCCTTTGCAAACAGGTGAAATCGGCGATGACTTCACTTATTATTTCACCCAATCGGAGCAAATCCCATCAGCAGTTGGGTTAGGCGTCTTGGTCAACCCAGAAAATGAAGTGATCGCAGCCGGTGGTTTTATCATTCAAGTGATGCCAAATGCGAGCGAAGTCGCCATTAGCACCCTTGAGAAGTCGTTAGCTATTATTAGGCCTGTTTCCGACATGATTGCAGCAGGGATGACCCCGGAAGCAATGATTGCCGAACTGGTCGGGGTTGATCATTTTAACGTGTTAGAAACATTGCCACTAGCCTTTTCGTGTAACTGTCACAAAGAAAAATTTACGCCAGGTTTGAAATCTTTAGGGAATGAAGAACTTGATGCCATGATGAAAGAAGACAATGGTGCAGAAGTTGTTTGTCATTTCTGTATGGAAAAGTATCATTTTACAGCTGACGAATTGGACATGTTAAAACATCATGACTGATGAAGCAGTGCATCATGTGTACATGCTAAAATGTCAAGACGACACTTTTTATGTGGGCTATACGACTGATATCGTGCGTCGCCTACGTGAACATAACACCTCATCAAAAGGTGCTAAGTACACGAGAGGGAGACGACCTGTCAAATTGGTCTATTATACGACGTTTACAACGAAGTCAGCTGCTTTGAAACATGAGCATGTCCTTCGTAAGCAACCGAGGAAAGAAAAAGAAAGGTTGACACAAACATTTGAAGGGAAGCTTAACTTTTAAAGTTGAGATGTTTTAAAATGGGTTTTTTGTAGCAAATTGTCACATCATGTGATATACTGTAGGTAGACTAAAAATTTTTGGAGGTTTTACAATGGATAACTTAAGTTTTTTAGAAATAGCTGGAATCGCACTTGTTGCGATCGTTGTTGTCTTTTTTTTACTCGGCTATGTGAAAGCACCACCAGATCGTGCGGTTGTTATTTCAGGTGTCAAAAAGCGTCCAAGGCTATTAATTGGAACAGCTGGGTTTAGACTGCCGTTTTTTGAGCGTACAGACAGCTTATATTTAAAGCAAGTGACCGTTCCTGTTGTTTCCAATTCGATTCCAACGAATGATTTCATTAATGTGAACATCGAAGCAGTCATTAAAATTAGAATTTGTTCGGAATCAGACACGATTAACCGTGCCATGACGAACTTTTTGAATAAGAGTCCACAAGACATTATTCAAGATACGCAAGATGCGTTGGCAGGTAACATGCGTGAGATTATCGGAACGTTGACTTTAAAAGATTTGTCACAAAACAAAGACAAGTTAAGTGAAGCGATTCGTAACGCAGCAGGTGATGATATGCGCGCACTTGGTCTTGAAATTGTGACATGTAACATTCAGAATGTGTCGGATGAAAAAGGGTTGATTGAAGATTTAGGAATGGAAAATACAGCTGCGATTCAAAAAGATGCGTCGATTTTAAAAGCCAATGCGGAACGCGATGTGGCAGTGGCCAGAGCAGCAACAGATAAAGAAGCCAATGATGCAAGGGTTAAATCACAAATGGAAATTGCCCAAAAGAACAATGAATTGGCTGTGCGAGAAGCTGAATTGCAAAAAATTACAGACACGAAAAAAGCCGAAGCTGAAGCGGCTTTTGAGATTCAAAAGCAAGAACAGCGTAAAACGATCGAAATCACGTCTACCAATGCAGATATTGCCCGTGCTGAACGCGAAGTAGAATTAAGACGTAAAGAAGCGGAAGTAAAAGAGCAAGCATTAGAAGCAGATGTCAAGCGTAAAGCTGAAGCAGAACGCTATCGTCAAGAGCAAGAAGCCGAAGCGAATTTATTTATGCGGACGAAAGATGCGGAAGCTAAAAAGATTGAATTTGAACGCGAAGCCGAAGCGTTGAAAATTAAAGCCGAAGCAGAGCGTCATGCGCAAGAACAAGAAGCCGAAGCGATTAAAGCAAAAGGTCGTGCAGAAGCAGATGCCATTCAAGCAAAAGGTTTAGCTGAAGCCGAAGCCATTGATAAAAAAGCCGAAGCCATGAAAAAATATGGTCAAGCGGCGATCACAGAAATGATTGTCGGTGTTTTACCAGACATTGCGCGTAGTGTGGCTGAACCGATTTCGGCTATTAGCGATGTCAGGATCATTGGTGGAGATGCCAATGGCGTGGCAGGCATGAGTGATAATGTACCTGTCCTGATGGCAAAAACGATGGAAACAGTTAAAGCAGCAACAGGGATTGACTTGGAAGAAATTATTCGTGGTGAGTCATTTGATGCGAAAACGACACGCAATATTAATTTCACTGGGATTCCAGGTGAGCAGGTAGAAGCCTTAACTGAAATTGTGAATGACAGTGTTGAATAGACGACAAGTCAATGTATCAAACAAAGCATTAAAAGGCACTCGGCGCATAAGTGACGAGTGTTTTTCGTGTAAACTTTTCTCGACAAAACCCTAACTCGCCATCACGATGCGAATGAGATACAGTCGCAGGCACGATCGATGAATCCCCTTTCGTTTATAAGCCAATGGATGAAATTGTTGGCAATATTGGTGACACGGTTGATGTTGTTGATGTGATTAAGCCATTGTATAGCTTTAAGGCTTAAAGGTCTTCACATCAGCTTTTTCAAGAAGGTTGACAGTTATTTTTCTAAAAAATGTTCCTTCACACTTGCAATTGTCCTAAAAGTGTGATAAGATAGTTGCTATCTTGTCCTAAACATGTGATGAAAGTTGGTGTTTTGAATGTCTGTCGAATCTGTCAATTGTCCTGAATGCACAGGAACCAATGTTTCGAAAAATGGTAAAAGTGCGAAAGGGGAGCAACGCTATTTGTGTAAAGATGACACCTGTGCAGCTAAATCGTTCAAATTAACGTATACCTATAACGGTTGGAAAGCTGGTATTGGTGAAAAGATTTTAAATGTACGCGTGAATGATACAGGGATTCGTGATATTGCCAAAGAACTTGGTGTTTCAAAGCAGAAAGTTCAAGCAACATTAAAAGAATTACAACATCAGATTGATTGCTTGTGCAAAGGCTGTCAAGACTAATCTGATGAGCCATCACCGTTTTAGGACTAGAAAAACGAACCTGACTGATTTGAACCATGCAGGAAAAAAGGAGCTACAAAAAAGATGAAAAAGATGTTACTGATGTGTTTGATGGGGATGGCTGTTGTCTCGGTGCTAACAGCTTGTGCAAGTGAAGGTGCTACAACGCATGGTGACACGACAACTGTTACCCCACGTGCGGTTTTTGAATTAGACAGAGTCTATGTTGATGAAGAAGAAGTTGAGCCCTCAGAAACCCATTATGAAGGCGCTAGATTAACATTTGTGGGTGAAGAAGCAGGGGGCAATGTGATCATCACTGTGGGTGACGTTGATGTGCAAGCTTCTATTAATCCATCAAGAACGCATCCAAGCTTTGAAGAAGGTTACTGGCATCATCATCTTTATTCAGGACCAACGGCTGCTGGAAGTCCAAGAATCAATTTTCAAGAGCTGATACCAGACTTAGGCATTGATGACAACCCAGAAGCAACAGATCACACACAAAGTGCTTATCAACGAGGAAATCTACATTATATCGTCGAAACAGGTGAATTTAGATTAAGATTCACCATTGATGGTGTGATTCATGATTTAATCTTCAATGAAGTTTAAAGGAGAAGTTTAATAATGTTAGAGCATGTACCAGAGATTGTCAATATCATCATGCTTGCAACCATTGCAGGCTTTCTAAGCTCAGTACTGGGTGGCGTCATTGCGATTTATGCAAGTCGACCGAGTAAAAAAATGATTGGTCTTAGCTTTGTTTTTGCAGCTTCCGTTTTGATCACCCTCGTCTTTGTTGATTTTCTCCCTCATGCGATTGGTCATGGACATTATCACACGAACATTGATCCGCATACAGGTGTCTTGTATCAGTATTGGCATCAACATAGTGGCGCAGGGATCTGGTTGACAGTCTTTGGTGTGATCATTGGTGTCAGTTTAGTCGCCATTCTTAGCTTTTTTGATAAGCATGGGCACGAGCATATCCATGGTATCTTACCGCATACTGAAGACTGCTCTCACAGTGACCAGCTAGAATTAACGCAACCTGAAAAAAGAAGGATGATCCTCACGGCTATTCCAGTGGCGATTGCCATCATCTTGCATGATTTACCAAAAGGACTTGCGATTGGGAGTGCAGGCTCTGTTATTGCTGCTGTCAGCATCGGTTTATCATGTATCCCAGAAGGGATGTCCATTGCCATCCCACTTAAAGCAGGTGGCATGAAAGGATGGAAAATTCTCGGTGTTTGTGGACTTGCTGGGTTCGCCACTGTTTTAGGTGCCCTTATTGGACATTTAGTCGGTGGGATTAATGTGTATCTTTCGGGAATCATGTTTGCCATTGCGGCAGGTTGTATGCTTGGTGTTGTCTTTTCGGAAATATTACCCCTTGCCATTGAATATGCGGATCGTACAAAGTGGAAGTTTTTGATCATGGTGGTCGGTGTATTGCTCGTGGTGACATTGAACTATTTCTTCCATGAACTCATGCATTAAGGTTCATTAAAAAGCTGACGAATCAAATAAAACGCATGAAGAAGGTCATACCTCGGTGGGAGGTTATTGAAACTTCTTCGTGCGTTTTTTGTTGTGATACTGTTTACCTTTTGGCTTTTTATAGGATGGCAGGAGTTGTATCTTTTCAAGAATATAGTGCGGACACATATAATTGCAAGAGTCTTTAATATAAGCGTCAATCTTTGAAGCTTTTTTAGTTGATTCGACATCTCGACGTTTGTCATGATAAAACCCTTTGAGTCTTAAATGGTTGTCTGAAAAATCGCCAACAATAAAATCGTATTTAAGCAAGACATGTACAATTTTTTCATTGAATTGATCGGGGTTGAATTCGGTTCGAAACGCTTTTAAGACGGTATAATTTTCACTTGCCATGGCCATTTGAAACACATCCCTAACCCATTAATTTCTCTCGAATGACTTCAACTTTATAACCATCTGGATCCAGAACAAAATAATAACCTGGATCTCGTCCGGGTAATCCCATTAGTTTTGTGACTTCATAGCCAGCTGCTTGATGCTTGAGATGTAAAGCTTCTAAATCAGGCGTTGTGACAGCAATATGGCCGTAACCCGTCCCAATTTCATAGCCAGGATGGTCGTAATTATACGTCAACTCGAGTTCGTTGGTATCACCTGGTAATGTTAAGTAAACAAGGGTGAATTGATGGTCTGGAAAATCAGATCGTCTCTTTTCTTCAAAACCAAATGCATCTTGATAGAATTTCAAAGATGCTTCTAAATCTTTAACGCGGTAACATGTATGGACAAATTTCATCGTAAACACCTCACAAAATAATTTGATGTGATAAGCGTATCACATTTTAGTCCATTTCGTCAAGCTCTTTTTTGAGCGTGGTGCGTTTTTGTAAGTCTTCTTTGAAAATGGCGATATCTGTACTCAGTTTTGCACGATTGAGATGTGCGTTTTGTAACTTGGCTCTATATTCAGTATTTAAACGACTCATGAAAAAACCTCCTTTTCCTATCACTAATTTTGCCAATATATGGTATAATTATACGTCAAAAAGTGCAGCTGTACGAGCGATGCGCGTAAGAAACAGTTGATGAAAGTAGGTTATGAAATGTTTGCATTTTTAAAAGGTGAAGTGGCGTTGATTAAGAAGGACTTTATTGCCATGGATGTATCAGGTGTTGGCTATCAAGTTTTTACAGCAAATCCTTATGCATTTGAAATCGGCGCGAAGCTAATGATTTATACCCATCAAGTTGTCTCAGAAAATGAGCTGTCCTTGTATGGGTTTAAAACGGTCGAAGAAGTCGACTTGTTTAAAAGTTTAATTAGTGCGCGTGGCATTGGTCCAAAGACGGCTTGTGCGATTTTAGCAACAGGAGATATGGCAGGACTCGCCAATGCGATTACTGAAGGTGATGTTA
>WRKJ01000021.1 GCA_009778135.1 Defluviitaleaceae bacterium | reverse complement strand
CAATCAAAGCGTTCAAACATGGGCAACAGGTGAAGGCATGCCGGCTTGGGTTTATGGTCGGGTTTATCCGGTCATTGAAATGAGAATGCGAAACGGTATAACCGAATTACTCCTCGGAAATGGCATCAATTCTTGGATTCGTGCATCAGATGTGACACTTATTTAACACCATAAACATAGCAGGTATCACTTTAAGCGAGTGATGCCTTTTTCAATGCGTCATTTAATGCTACTTCTTTTTCTAAGGCCTGCTTCTGATAGTGGGCTTCTGCTAAAATATCAATTTCTTTCTTTAATTCTTCAACCATGGTCGCTTCAGGAACTTTTCTGATAATTTCACCATGCATAAAGAGTAAACCTTCACCACGAGCGCCTGCAATCCCAATATCGGCTTCTCTAGCTTCTCCTGGACCATTGACAGCACAACCAAGGACAGCCACTTTAATTGGGGCTTTGATTTCAGCGATATAAGCTTCTACTTCGTTGGCAATGCTAATCAAATCGATCTCAATGCGCCCACAAGTTGGACATGAAATCAACGTTGCTGCATTCGCAGCAAGTCCAAAACTTTTCAGCAATTCACGTGCGACTTTAATTTCTTCAACCGGATCAGCAGAAAGCGAAATTCTAAGGGTACTCCCAATCCCTTTATGGAGTAAAATGCCAAGTCCTGCTGCACTTTTAATGGTGCCTGAAAATAAGGTACCTGCTTCTGTAATCCCAAGATGGAGCGGATACTTAAACGCTTTTGAAGCAAGTTCATACGCTTCAACAGCTAAATGAACATCTGACGCTTTCATTGAGACGACGATGTCATAAAAATCCAAGTCTTCTAAAATTTGAATATGATGCAAAGCACTCTCAAGCATACCTTGTGCTGTTGGGTAGCCATATTTTTCAAGAATATGTTTTTCAAGAGAACCGGCATTTACACCAATTCGAATGGGAATACCAGCTTCTTTACAAGCAGTTACAACTGCTTCTACCCGAGTTCGCTTACCAATGTTTCCTGGGTTGATTCGAATGGCATCAACGCCACCTTCGATCGCCTTTAATGCTAATTTATAGTCAAAATGGATATCTGCTACGAGCGGAATTTCAATTTGTGCTTTAATGTCTGGAATAGCCAGTGCTGCACGTTCATCAGGAACTGCCACGCGCACAATTTGACAACCTGCTTCTTCTAATCGTTTAATCTCAGCCACTGTTGCCGCTACATCATGGGTCTTTGTCATCGTCATGCTTTGTACGACAACTTCATTATTTCCACCAATGGTTACAGGTCCCACTTTAACTGCCCGCGTTTCTCTTCGATGTATGATTCTCTTCATTTGCCTCTCACCTTTAATTTCAGATCTATGATAGAGTCCGTGTCAACGCCAGCTCATCAGCGATCGGTCTCATGTTAAAGTATACTACAGAACGTGCGTTTTTACAATTCTAACACGTTTACAAATCGTCAATTCACAGGTCGTTCAAAGAAACCGAAGAACTGTCTCTCTTTCAGATTATCTCCGCTGCCATTTGAAAACATTGTTTACTTTCATTTTTATCAATACGCTTGAAATTGTTGTGCTTAAAATGAGCGCTGTATGCGTGAATAAAGTTGGAAAATGTGCAATAAAAATAGCCTCCATTGCATTTGCTCGAAGCAAAAAGGTATTAATCAGGGTCATAATCGCGATCGTTCCAGTCAACATGTAAGGATGACAATACTTTTTTATGATTGCTTTTTTGATTTCTTTCTTTTCAAAACCATAATCACGGAAAATTTTGATCTTTTTTATATTTATTGTTAAGTACAACAACGTATAGATAAGGTTGATCAACAAAATGAGCACTGCGAAACCTATTGAAGTATTTCTAAAATCAGTTAATGATTGTAAGATCATGATTTGGTTAATCATTTGTACGATTTCATGAGAGCGGATGAAATAGTTGCCTTGTCTGATAGGTGCTATTTCCGGTCTCGTTAGAAAATCAAAAATGCTAATGGCTTCATTGAATGTTAAAACCAAGTATGTTGTTTTCATTGGGTCAATCGGATTATTGTAGATATCTCGTGTTAGCCGAACAGCCTCATGGTAATCATCAGCATTCATTGCTATGGGTCGATAGCCGTGTACGAACAACCAGCTAGAATCAAAGTAATCGGAAGTATCAATATAATACCTATGATCTGGCTTTTCCAATAATTCATTCAAGTAGGTTGAGATCGGCGTGACAAGAATTCGCCGGTCTGGAACCCAAAATTCTACCGAAAACTGACCCAGCCCTTCTTCTAGTAACAGTTCATCGAGGGTGAGGGTTAACGTTCTTTGCATAAAATCATGAACAAATTCTTCAACAACGCTTCGTGTAGGTAACCTTTCCATGTCAATAATCAAGTCAAAAAATGAAATGGGTAATGCAGACGATAGATTATCTTGAAAATTCGTAAGTGGGCTGAAAATCTCGACCTGATTAAGCGGCATTGAGGGAATTTCATCATGTAAAAATGAAGAGAGATCATTTAGCATAAAATTTAGGAATAAGCCAAACAGTGGAATCATCGCAAAAAGTAAAAAATTTAAACTGAAAGCCTTTTTTATGTGATGATTCTTGCGCCTCTTGTTGGGAAAATAAACTTTATCTTCAACCATGTTCATCATCTGATTCATGTGCTTTGTTGCATCTAAAAGCTTATGATCTTTTATTAAGTATGTTCTGATGCCAATTTCTTTTAATCGGTCATCATGGCTAACAATTAAAAAAGTCTTTTCAATCGATAATTCCTTTAAAAGCTCTTTTAGCTTTTCAACTTTTGTAAAGTCAAGGTCATTTGTTGGTTCATCAATGATTATAAATTCAGCTTCTGAAGCGAATCCACGTGTAAGGAGTAAGATTCTCTTCTCTCCACCGCTTAAATGTTTCATTTTTCTCTCTAGTAAATGAAGTGCGTCAAAATGTGAAAGCATTTTTTTGTACCGCTCGACGATGGCTTGATCATCAATGGTTAGTGACAAATTTTCTTCGACTGATAAGTTTGAAAGAAACATATCATTGTTTTGAGAAACCAATGTGCATGTTCCCCCTAATTGTTCTCTTAAATAAGAAAGCAGCAGTGTTTTCCCTTTTCCATTCTTTCCATACAGCAGTGTAATCGCTTTTTCTGTGATGATCATATTTCCAGCATTAATGAGGTGCTTATCTTTGACAGAGATAGGCTCGAATGGCATGTTTATCAAATTCAACATGATAGATGCTCCTAACGTTTATTGTTCTTGTTAACAACGATACGGAACAAGATACTATTTAGGCATATAAACACAAAAACATTCATAAGTAGCGTGGGGTAAATCCGCGTCCAGCGATTGAAGAAAATAACACTAATCGCAAAAGCCATCAAACCACTCATGATATGTCCGAGTAAAATGACATCGTGATAGGCTCGCTTGACTTTCGATTTTTCAAGATATTTAAGTTCAGTAACCTTCAGTTCTTCAAGGCTAACCTTATAAACTGATCCTGTTACAAAACTCACAAGTAAAAAAGCTGGTAATACGGTTAAAATGTTGCGAACATGCATCCTTCTCGTAATAAGTAATTCTTGATAACCTATCCAGGCTGATGAAAAATGATAAGCGTAAAATTCTGCAGTGGGGAATAATTCCATGAGTGCTATTAAAACATTTTTTTCATCTGCTTCATAGACTTGGATGTGTATCGAATCCACCACATAATTGTTCCACCAATTCAGTTCTTTTTTAGTATCAATTGTTCGTTGTAAAAATTCGTCAAATAGGTCAGGCTTATACGTAAGGAATCCAAAATTTTCATTTTCATGATGCGATATAATGGTAAAGTTATTGAGTAAGATCCCTACTATTTCATGATCAATATGGTTAATCTGAATCGTCTGACCTATGCTATTTTGTGCTTCCTCTAATGAAAAACCATAAAATGTTTGTAAGTTTGCTAAAGATAGGGCAACTTCTCGTGAATTGTCCTGTGGAAAACGTCCGCTTTGGCGTTCTCTTGGATCGAGAAATGAGTGCCAAAGGTCATAACCTTCCCAAAAGAGTTGGGGAGGATTTAAAATTTGCTCATTGTCTAGCAACGTTTCGATATTTTCATTTAAGTATAAATATTCCCTAAAATCAGTCATGATGATCGCTTTAACACCCTGAATTTCTGATATTAACGGAATATCCATCCACGTTAACAATTCACTATTTGGTCGTAACGTAAGACCGAGATAATCTGCAACATTCTCATTAAATTCATTTTTTTCATCAAATCCAGAATTCATCATAATTGTCCCGGCATTTGGAGAATCTGCAAGATTAAAGTTCCAATAGATAAAATTGTTCATGGAAAATAAAATAGCAGTGAAAACGAAAGCTTGCACGATGATTAACAATCTGTGTTGTGATTTAAAAAATTCTTTCATGGTGATATGAGCAGTTTTAAATCTAAAATTTGTTGTGCTGTTCATCAATTTAGATTCCGAATTGTTGCCACATTTCTTGTTACTGATACTAACATCCGTGAACATTGTCACGTTATCTGATAATGTTGTCAATCTTGGATCATGCGTAGTGATAACAACAACACTTGATTTAGAAATTTCTTTTAAAAGTTGAGCAATGACATTGACTGAATGGTCATCAAGATTGTTGGTAGGTTCGTCTAAAAAAATGTAAGGTGTTTTTCTAGAAATGGTCGCGATCAAAAAAATTTTTATCCGTTCACCACCACTAATTTGCGCAATTCTTCGTTTTAGAATTTCTTTCTCTATGTCAAATTGTTCAAAAAGTGCACGCATTTCATTTAAATCAAAGCATTCCATTTCTTGTAAATATTCTTTGACAGTGATAAACGGTTCAGGAATGTCCTGTGGCAAATAAGAAAATAAATTGAAACGCTCGTCTAAATAGGCATGATTAAACGCTTCTTGATTGAATTTAATGTCTATGACATCTCCATACAAAATATCCTCAACAAATGTTGTTTTACCCACTCCATTTTGACCTTTAAGGATATAAATGCCAGGTACCTCCCAAGAAATGTCAATTTTCTTGTTTCTCTTATTAAGCCAAAAATAATTTTCCATTTTAATTCTCATGTTTTAACCTCCAGCTCTAACTAATATTTAAGCAATAAGGTAAAAAAGAACTCAAAATGTATACCTGCATCATGTTAGAAAAAATATGCTCGAAACACGATTATAAATTAATTTATATTAGATGTCAAGTTGTTTTTTAGATAAAATGACGATATACGTCGTTCAATGTATTTGACAAAAGCGGTAACAATCCAAATGAATTTATTACCGCTTGAAAAAGTAGTACTTTTCTGATGAGAATAACTCCCCCTCCAAGTGAGCTAGTTGCTGATGCGGATGCTAAATTAACATCGGATGCTGTGATGTTCCTTATCATTATATCTCTCATCATTGCTCCTTCAAAAGTATTCATTAAACTAACAGAACTACTTGTATGACCATGTGCGGTTCGTATATGGTTCAATTCACTAGGTATCGGTGCATATGAGAAAGCAAGTCCAACACCGAAATTAACCATTTCATTGAAAACATCCCTCCATGTTGGCACTTGTCGTATTGAAAGTACTCATTTGTCCCTCTAACGCTAGAGTCCCAGAAGCCAGCCAATATGTTCCATTATAATGCAAATGATTTACTACAATACGATCACCATTACTGTCATATCTATAGCCACGCTCAAAGTCTGCCAAATTCGGAAAACGACGGTTTGTGCTAAGACCACTAAACCAATCACCACCACCCTTATTTCATCTTCAAAGGCTACCCCAAGCAAAACATTACGATAGCATATTAATAGCCTTGTTCTTGCAAGCTTGTTAAATCTAATACATAATCCGGATCCGCTTCGGCTCGGGCTAGCGCATCATACATTTGAGGGGTTATATCTCTGCGTGGAATGTTAAATCCCCGATCTCGATGCTCAGAAACATAATTACTAAAAATAGTATCGATTCTCAATCGATACGCTTCAAACTCTTCTTTTCTGCGACCTTCCCACATCCACGTCACAAAAGCTTCTATTTCGGGATGAAGACCATTGTTGTATAGTCGTAATGAGCCATCTGGTTCAAATTCTTCTGAAAAGTAATCAATCAGCTTGTCATGTGCTAAATAAATACCTGCACGATGATAATACATTCTAAGTATTAAATATACTCTCCAATCTATGCCATGATCATTTACAGATAACGGTCCTACATACCTGCCAGCTCGCTCATATAATCTAGGTCTACTGTAATATTCTGAAAGTTCTCCAAGTGTATCAGGATCATCCGCCCCCATTAAGGAATAATGTAATCTAATATAAGTATGAATGATTTCTAGTTCTTCTGCTTCTCTGATTGCCTCCAATCTTGCTTCCTCCTCTTGGTGCCTAACCCTTGCTTCATGAAGTCTCAACCCCAGCCACAAAGCACCAACCAATAACACGACCAACATAAAAATTAAAATATACTTACCTTTCACCCTTTTCATGCACCTTCTCCCCCTAATCTAAGTACTTCACGTAAGACATCTTGTGGTAAGTGTTCAAGTGGTGTATGTTGATAAG
>WRKJ01000020.1 GCA_009778135.1 Defluviitaleaceae bacterium | reverse complement strand
ATGCAGATTGTCGCATATGTATAGGTGCAGTTTTTACCATATTAAATTTTGCATAATGATAGATTTTAGGTAAGCGAGAAAAAATACAACGTGTTTTTGAGTATCTTAAATTCTTCAAATGTTGAATAAAATGAACACAAGTATATAAAAAATATTTAAAAATGATGAATCTTTCGATCTTAGAAAGATTTTTTTTATTTTTTGCGTAAGTAGTAAGTAGGAGGTGTTTTTAAATGATAAAAAAACAATTAATCGCCATTGTCAAAGATGCGATCAAAATGGCTGCAAGTGATATTCATTTTACCCAAGGTCAAAAGGAGGATGTTCTGATCCAGTTGCGTGCTGGAAATATGATGCTACCCAGGTCTCATATTGATCGGTTAACGTATGAAAAAATGCTTGCTTATATTAGATTCAATGCTTCGATGGATTTGGCACATCCCATGCAGCCACAATCAGGCGGATTGGTGATTCAAGAGGGAGATGATGTTTTAAGTTGTCGTGTTTCTATTTTACCGACTGCTAAGTTTCAAAGTTTGGTACTGCGTATTATTAATATCAAAATGGGAAAAAGTTTAGAAGAAATTCCGTTATTTCAAAGCAATGTGCCATTGTTAAAGACAATGGCAGAAATCGAAGCTGGTTTGATTCTTATTGGAGGACCGACATCAAGTGGAAAAACGACAACGGCTTATGCCATGATCGACTATTTAAAGCATGATCTGGGAAAAAGTGTGATTACCATTGAGGATCCAATTGAATATCAACAACCTGATATTGTTCAGATGCAAGTTAACGAAAGTGCTGGTATGAACTATGAGGTCGGAATCAAAGAGATTTTAAGGCATGATCCTGATATCATCGTTGTTGGGGAAATACGTGATCAGACAACGGCACAAAATGCGATTCGTGCAGCGTTAACTGGCCATTTGGTTATTTCAACCATTCATTCAAAAGATAATCTGGGAACGATTCATCGGATGATGGATTTAGGTACCTCAATCGGCGATTTATCACAAGCCTTAGTTGGCTTAGTCAATCAAAGACTTATTCCGGTAGATGAAGATAAGCTGGCGTTATTTGAAATTTGTTTTGGTGAAAGTTTAGAAAATCTAGTTGAACAACTCATTGAAGGACAGGTCTTTAGTCTTTCTTACACGACGATAGACGAGGAGTTTTTAAAATGGGAAGCGACAAAAAAGTAAAAAAAGTTTCGTTGTCTTTACAAGTTAAATTTCTTCAACGATTTACAGCATTAATTGAAAATGGTTTTGCGATCGTTGATGCATTAGAGGTGATGGGAACCTTTATGGATTCAAAAATGATTGATTTGGTGAAGGAAGGATGTGCTGAAGGGAAGCCGTTTTCGAGTATACTGGAAACTTTGAGATTTCAAGCACAGATTGTCTATCTGATCAAAGCGAGTGAACAACACAACGCATTGATTCGAGGGTTGGTCAGGGCGAGAGATTATAGCCAGAACTATTTTAAAACGCGCACTGAGGTGACTAAAAAAATGAGATACCCTTTATTCTTATTTGGCATTGTTATGCTTGTTTTGACGGTTGTCTTCCTTTTTTTCATTCCAAGATTGGATGCGTTCTATGCCACGTTTGGCGTTGATCATGATCAGACGGCAGTGGGTGGGATGATGATGGTTCTGTTGGTCATGCTGTTTGGTTTGACCGGTTTGATGGTGATGATTTTGTTTGTTCTAAAGTTTCAACAGATGAAGTTTCAAATTTGGTTGCGAGGAAAGATCTTTCGTATCCCAGGACTTAAAAAATTAACCAGTAGGTTGTTTTCTTACTATTTTGCGACACAAATTGAGATGTTTATCGGATGTGGGTTGTCATTTAAAGATAGCCTTGCAACGATTCAAGCATTTGATACACTGCCACTTGTTAAGTTGATTGCGAAAGAAATTGAAAAAGATGCTCTTTCAGGTGCATCATTGGAAATGCTTTTTCAAAATAGGGATTGTTTCACACCTTATTTTAAATTAATTGCGATTCATTCACTTCGGATAGGGAAGTTAGACGAAGAGTTAAAAAGCTTCGTTTCTATGGAACTTACGAGTTTGAATGGCAGCATCACAGGGTTCATAAAAGGGATTCAAGGTGGACTTTTAGCATCGGTCGGTGTGTTGATTGCACTTTTGTATTTGAGTATTTTACAGCCCGTTTTTAATTTAATTGCGGTTATCTAGGGAGGTTTTATCAATGAGAAGAATGATAAGAAATGAAAAAGGCTTTACTTTAGTGGAAATGTTAATTGTTTTAGCCGTTATTTCAGTTTTGGTTTTGCTTGTGATTCCCAATGCAATGACGATTTTAGGAACAGCAAATGAACAAGGTTGTGAAGCTTTGAACACATCAGCGAACGCATTGCGTATTTCAAACGAGTTAACTGGTGATAATGCTTCAATTCCCCAATCTTCTTTTGATCGTGTGTGTGATTAATGGTTAAGAACGAGAAAGGTTTTACTTTAATTGAAGCATTGATTTCTTTGGTCATTTTAAGCATTGTCTCGTTAATGAGTTTTACCTTTATTTTGAATTTACATGATTATATTCGCTTGAATCAGGTTTTATCTGTTTTTCAAGCGGATTTACATCATGCAAGAGACTTCAATATGATGCAACTTAATGGTTCTGAGCGGATGGTTATCCGCATTTATCATGATGAAAATAGATATGTTATTTTGGTTGGGGATGTTGTGAAAAGCCAACGGGAGTTTCCTTCGCATGTTTCGGTTTTGCATCAAAATACGATTTCTAATATTAGTTTTAACGAGCGTGGGAATTTAGGTCAAGGAAGAACATTTATATTTTCAAGTCGGTACCATGAACGAAGCGTCGTTTTTTCAGTAGGAGCAGGTGGTTTTGATGTTAGGTGATAATGAACGGGGGTATGTTTTGTTGGAAAGTTTAATGGGTCTGATGCTTCTTAGCGTTGTTTCATTTTCACTTGTCGTGGCTTTACCTATTTTGTTAGAAGAATCTATACGGCTAGATAAAGAACAAGCCATTTATCATCAATTGCTAGAATTGCATGGAAGCGGAATTGACAGTCAGATGATGATAATGGATCCTATTGCATTTGAAGCATTTAGACAAGGTCATCAGTGGTGTGCAACCTATATCTGGAGGGATGGCCATGCGCGAACCATTTGTTTATAATGAAAAAGGCTTTTTATTGCTAGAACATTTGATTTCGCTTGTGATCATCGGTATGCTGAGTTTTGCATTTTTAGCTTTGATGCAAGTTGTATCCGTTTATACAGTAGATCAAACAGCTTTGACCATGCATGAGGTGAATACTTTAGCTGTCAGGCTACAAAATGAAATCAGGTCAGCGGACTTTTTGACAGTTTCAGAGGGACACCTACGTGCGCATTTTGAAAACGATGGAAATGTTGTTCGTTTTTTAGCCCAACATCATCGCTTCATGAGACAAGTAAATGGTAGGGGTGGGGAAATTCTCGTTTACAACATTTCTGGCGCAGACGTGTTTTTATTTGATCATCAGTCAGCAAGACTCTCTTTAAGATCTTTTGATGGCGATGTTTTTCAGTTTTATCTTTCAACTTTAAGCATAGGAATTAACGAGATCCATGTTTTGGAAATAGATAACGAGGGTGGAAGAATAAATGATGAAGAATGAAAAAGGATCCGTGTTACCATTGATGATCGCCATTACTTTTGTTGCGGCTTATTTATTGGTCGTGTTGGCGACACAACTTGAAGTACGAGTTGCTTCTTATGGTAGAACGAGAACCTATATGACCATGACATTATTAGAAATGGAAGGATTAGAAAGATTAGAAAGTTTTTTGCAGACGGCAGAGATAACTGGATCTTTTTCAGATACTTGGACACTTAGAGATAACGCTTTAATGATAATAAACGGTCATATTAGACAAGAATTTTTTGATTTTTACTATCAAATTAGGTACAATGGGTATGTTCGATCAGGAAATGTATCAATTCCTCTCATAGGAGCACGTAATTTTATGGAATGACAATGATTATGGAGAGGGGAAACGCAATGAAGGTGAATAAGAAGAATATTAAATATGGCATTGATAACCATCATCATGGCTTATTTGTTAAAGAAGCGAGACTTCGTCAGGGCTATCGTTTAACAGAAGTGGCTAATGAGATTTGCCATGCGTCGTATCTATCTAAAGTAGAATCAGGAAGACTCTTTCCAAGAACAGAGATTTTTGAAAAGATCGTGGAGAAGTTAGGTATACAATTTCCAACGGAAGACCGTTTGTGTCCCATTGAAATTTTTAGAAAAGCACTTTATCAAAAAGACATGAGTTTAGTTGATCCTTATTTGAAAAATAATATGTTGCATCACTATGAAATTCAACTGATTAAATTCTTTCGAGCTGTTGTAACTGAACATTTGACAGAAGCTTTTGAGTTTAAAAAAAAGATTGATCAATTTAATGCGCATTTTAACGTTAAAGAAGAACAGGCTTACTTGCTTTTTTCAGGTGTTTACCTTTTTAAGAATTTTGAATGGGAAGAAGGGAGACGGTGTCTTGAAAAGTCCTTTGAATTGACACAAGAGGTCAAAAAGGAAGATCCGTATCTTTGCTTTGAATTAGCCAAATATTACTTTCAACTTCAAAAAGTTTGCATGGGATTCTCTTACTTAGCACGTGCAACTGTAGAGTTTAAGAAAATGTTTGAAAAGACTTGGGTGTTTGAGTGTGATATGCTGTGGTGTCGAGAATCTGTGAGAAATGGAGACATCAAGCATGTTGAAATGAAGTTAGAAGAATGGAAAAAACTGATTGAACCATCTAGAGATCATCTTCAATGGAGTAGCTTATTTAATGTTTTGGCTTTGGTTTGTGAGAAGCGTGGACAATTGACTCAAGCAGAGGAATATTATCTAAAAAGTGTTGAAGAAAGAGAGGGAGAAATTAAAGAAGAATGCATCATTGACATAATTAAGTTTTATTATCGTGGACAAAATAGAGATCAACTGATAAAATTAATAGAAAGGTTGAATTTGAGTCGCTTGAGTGCTAAAAGTAGAATGTTGGCAGATTTTTATTATTTGAAAATAACTGATGAAATCAATGAATACTTTGAAAGTTTTTTGAAGAAAGATGCGATTCCGTTTGCCATGAAGGGATTAGATCATCAGCATGCCGCGTTGTATACAAGAGAGCTTGCCAATTATTACCGAAAAAAATTAAGTTACAAAAAGGTAGCGGATGCTTATTATGTATGGGAAAAGTTTTGTGACACATTGAATTTAACCAATCGAATTTTGACTTCTGATCATTAAAATGAGTGAGGATGGTGCTTTTAATGGAAAAAATTATATTTGATCAAGATGCGATTAATCGCTCTTTAAAAAGAATTGCTCATGAGATATTAGAGAAAAATAGACATCTAGATGATGTTGTTTTAGTAGGTATTAAAACACGCGGGGTTTTTTTAGCAGAGCGCCTATGTCAATTAATTCAAGACTTTGAAGGAATAAACATTCCCTTTTTGGCTTTAGATGTTCGTCGCTATCGTGATGATGTCAAGCGTGAAGTCGGGGAAAATCCAGAGGAGCCAGAGATGGCATTAGATGAGAAAATTGTTATTATCATCGATGACGTTTTGTATACAGGAAGAACAGTTCGTGCAGCTATGGAGGCGGTTCTTAAATATGGTCGTCCAAAAAGCATTCAACTGGGAACTTTAATTGATCGTGGGCATCGTGAATTACCTATTCGGGCAGACTATATAGGAAAAAATATTCCAACTTCAAAATCAGAGTCTGTTAATGTATTTTTGACTGAAGTTGATGGTGAAGATTTGGTTGTGATTAAAGATTAATCTATCAAATGGCTTTATTTTTTTAAAGCCCCCCTTTTTTTGTTTGAGTTTTTGTGATAAAATTAGATGTTATTTGCCTAGTGCATCACAACATAAGTAACCACGCCTATTCATGCGTCTCACTTCCAACTACTGCGTCAACTCGTCCTAACGTACCGACATTGGTACGAGTCGTCCTCGTTTCCTTGTATTTGAAAATGATACACGCCAATATGCGCTATTACTTAC
>WRKJ01000019.1 GCA_009778135.1 Defluviitaleaceae bacterium | reverse complement strand
CTTGCGCCGAAGGTAGTACATTGTGCAAGACTAGGGCGTTGCTAGGCAATTTGTGTTTATATCCAAAACAGTGCGTTTTGGATATATTTATGTATTTAAAAAATACTCTTTTGAGAAGAAGTCTTTTTTATCTTCTTTGGGGATATAGCTCAGCTGGGAGAGCGCAACGCTGGCAGCGTTGAGGTCAGGGGTTCGAGCCCCCTTATCTCCACCATATAAAGTTTTGACGTTGATTAACGTCTTTTTTAATTGCTTTGGATTTTTTCTCCACTACACTTTAAGCATTTTATCGCTACTATTACGGACATAATAGCGCATATTGACGTGTAAATGCAAGGAGTTATTTTATATTCTGAAAGTACCTAGAGTCAAGTATGCTTCGTTTACTGATTCTAGGTGCTTTTCTTTAGAATTTTTAACTCGTACACCAAATCTTAAATAACCGATATTTAAGATTTATGGGATTTTCTTTATAAGTATCACGATAACTACAGAAGTAGTAGATTCTTGTACTAGTGCATCACAACATAAGTAACCACGCCTTTCATGCGTCTCATTTTCAACTCGTCCTAATGCTGGTAGCATCCAGTGAAGGCTACCGACATTGGTACGAGTCGTCCTCGTTTCCTTGTATTTGAAAATGATACACGCCAATATGCGCTATTACTTACGTTTTGCTGCACTAGTTATTTTTAAAATAGAAATATTTCTAAAAAATATAGATATGCTTTTGTAGTAATGATTTTAACTCAGATGCATCATTCAAGACTAGAATAATGTTGAACATAGATCTGAATCACTGAATATGAATGGAAAATTCTTAAAATTTGACTTTTTTATCTAAATTTGTTATACTAAAGTAGTCATTTAGAGAAAATGGTTTTTTAAGTTAGAATATCAGGGAGGAACTTTGAGACATGAATCTAAAAGAACAAGAAAAAAGAATTAAAAAATATTTATTATTACTATTAGTAGCTGTTTTTTTATTCGGACAGAAGAGTATAGAAAATATCACAGCCTTTGCATATTATGATCAAGATATTTTGGGAGAAGAATCTGAGTTCGAAGAGGATGTCCATGACGAGTTAGTTGACAGAGAAGATGAATTAATTATGGACATTTACGATCAAGACACTTCTTATGATAAGGAAATAGAAACTGAAGAAATTGAAGAAGAAATTGAGGATAATTATGAGCATGATTCAGATGATGAATTGGAAGCTGAATTAGTTGAAGATGAACCAGTCGAACCAAGTGAACTTCTTCTAAATGATGCAAGAAATGGATTGATTGTGGCTTCTGGACAAGTCGTGAGGATTGTTGAACCTGCTCATATAACGGGCACAGTGATTGTACAAAATGGCGGAACACTCTACTTAGAAAGTGGAACAATTTTAGGAAATGTTAATGTTCATGGTGTTTTTACCATGAATAATGGACTTATTACTGGGATGGAAAATAGAGCTGTCAATATAATTGGTACGAATGCAATGTTTACAATGAATGGTGGAATAATCGGCTATAACAGATCGAACCTAGGTGGCGGTGCAGTCTCCATTGCAGGAGTGAATGCGAGCTTTATGATGAATGGTGGAACCATTTCAAATAATAGATCAAACCTGAGCGGCGGTGCAGTCTCCGTTTCTGGTATCAATTCGCTTTTTATTATGAAAGGCGGAAACATTGAACACAATGTAACAATTTTGACAGGAGGAGGCGTATCAGTCTCGGGTATCAATGCAATTTTCATCATGGAATATGGCACTATTTCTTATAATACAGCACTTCAAAATGGAGGTGGCGTCGATGTGCTTGGTGCAAATGCAACCTTTATGATGAATCAAGGAAGTATTAGAGATAATGTTGCTAATCGTTTTGGAGGTGGAGTAAGCACCAGTGGCATCAATTCTACTTTCTTATTAAGAGAAGGTAATATTTCTAATAACTCAGCTATGCAAGGTGGAGGTATAGCTATACCAGGTCTAAATGCGAACTTTCTCATGAATGATGGAAGGATTTCAAACAACAGAGCTGATCGCAACGGTGGTGGAATTAAAGTAAATGGTGGCAATGTAAATATTGTTTTAGAGAATGGAATCATAGGTGGAAATCGTGCATATGTAAATGGAGGAGGGCTAGCCATTTCTGGGCACAATGCTAATTTCTTAATAGAGAATGGTGTCATTGAGAACAATGAGGCATCTCATAACGGAGGTGGAATTTATTTTTCCAATATACAACCAGTTTGGTTGAATACGCCAACTTCTAGCCAACTAGTGATGAGTGGAGGGATAATTACAGGGAATATGGCGGGTTCAGGAGGAGGCGTATTTATCAATGAAACAACTAGATTTACGATGATTGAAGGTAGCATTGTTAACAATACAGCTGCCTATGATGGGGGAGGCATTTTCACGAGACAATATGAATATGCATCCATCTTGGGAGAAGGTGCCTATGCGAATTTAATTATAGGTAATGACGCCATTTTTAATGGAAATGATGCGAGAGAGGCGTTCAATCCTCCTATTAATCCAGAAATTACACAGATTCGAACTAGCTCATCATCTCTTTTTGAACATCCTTTAAATAATTTTGATATCAATTTTAGAGACCAGAGGGATCTTTCCGAGCTTGAAGTAACAGAAGATATACCATTAGAACCCGAGCAATTAGAATTAGATCCTGATCATGAAGATGAAATAGTTTTGGAATTAGAACAGGTGATTCCTAAAACACCTGAATTTAATAGCGTAAAGGAAACACATTCAGAAGTAGAATATGGCCATTTACCACAAATGGGTGTTCGAAAAACAGGATTTACGATGATTGGAAGTGGACTTTCGCTTGTTGGTACAGGATCAATTTTTATCATTAAAAATAAAAGGAAATAACAATGAGGCAGTATTGATACTGCCTAAACCTATTTAATGGAAAATCTGAGTTTATTACAGATTTTCTTTGTTTGATCTGATTATCCATCATGGCAATGTTTTATTTACCCTCATAAAAGAAAAACATGTCATTAATTTAACAAGACCTGATTTCATGAGTTGATCTTGACAAGAGATTATATTTTAAGACGTTTTTTTATCAGAAAGACAATTTTTAATAGATGAAATTCGATGTTGAAGATGAAAAATATCGTTATCATTCAAAAAACAGAAAGAAATTAATTTTAAAGATGATTTTTTGCTTTTAAAGACAAAAATGATTATAAAGGTGTAATTTATGATAAAATGGTCTGTACTTATAAAATAAAAATATCGGTTATTTTCAGTTTTCTGAAAATAGTTTTTTAGTGCTTTCTGTATCTTATAAGAGGAGGACAAACTATGGTAGTTGTAAATTATGTTGATATCACAAACATTGATTATGAACTATATTATTTTTTTAAAAAGCTAGTTTCGAAAACGAGACAGAAAAAGGCTGATCAATATCGCTTTTTTGATGATGCAAAGCGATGTGTTTTTTCTGATTTACTACTACAGTATAGTTTTTTTCAAAAAGTAGGCTCATTGAATGAAATCGAAATGGCATATAATGAATTTGGAAAGCCATTTATACCAGGAGGTAAGAACTTCTTATATAACATCTCTCACTCAGGAAAATGGGTCGTTGTTGCATATGCTGAAGTTCCTGTAGGTGTTGATATTGAAAAAATATACACTGATCAAGAGAATATGCCGATAGAATTTTTTACAAGCGAAGAGCGGGCTTACATTAACGCAGCTGTATCTGATGAGAGAGCAGAACGATTTACACAAACTTGGACACTTAAAGAAAGTTATGTTAAATATATAGGAACAGGGCTTTCTACGAATTTGAACTCATTTTCTATTCTAATGGACGATCGGATAAAGGTTAAAAAAGGTAATGGGATTCAAGAAGAAATCAGACTTGAAAGTCAGTTGTTTCAAACGGAGTATTACTTGTCGATATGTAGCGTGGATGAAGAAATAAAGATACATGAAATAAGCTTAATAGATTTGATTGACTTTGCACATAATAAAAAAAAAGTAAACGAAGCACAAATTATTCCAAACGAGATGAACAAAGTAGTACGACGGAGGTAAAAAATGTCAAATTTGTCAAAAGTGCAAAGAGAAATACTAGCGACAGCATGCTTCTATCCAGGGACGGGTAAGACAAGGGTTGGTGTCTATCTGAGTATGGGAAAAAGAGAAACAGGCTATCATATAATAGATAGTGTTCAAAAATCTTTAAAACTCTATCAATCATTTAAGATGAAGTTAAGAAGGAAAGGGGAGACGGTTAGGCGTTGTTACACGAGCGAGCCGCCTCCTATTCTCATGAGGTTTACCTTATAAACTTATTTGGATGTTGTGCAAAATATGGATTTTTATATGAAATCGGTGAATAATATACTAAAACGTGTTGATATGGTTAAGCATCTCTTTGTTAAATGATACATGTGAAGACATTTAAATTTAACATGACATGCAAATGAGTCCACACGAAATGAACAAAGTAGTACGGAGGTAAAAGAGATGTCAAATTTATCAGAAGCGCAAAAAGAAATACTAACGATAGAGTATTTCTATCCAGAGACAAGTACGACAACAGTGGGCGTGTACATGAATGCAGGGAAACGAGATCCGAATGACGTCAGAGATGTCGTCCAAAGATTTATGAACCTCCATGAATCATTTAGGATGAAATTAAGAAGGAAAGGAGAAGAAGTAGAGCGTTATTATGTGAACGAATCGGCGCCTGTTGTCATGACATTTGCTGATGAAGCTGCCATTAAAAAAGAGTTAGAAGATAAATCAGGTCAAAACATGTTTAAATGGGATGATTATCTGTATGAAATGAGCGTACATGTGGCAACAAATGGGGATGTATATACCGCCTTTTTTGGACATCATTTGATTGTAGATGGAATAGGGATGTATATCTATATTAAAGGCATCCATGATTTACTTAAAACAGGTGAATGTGAACAGCCGTTATTAACGCTTGATGAATGTGTTGAAGAAGAAGCGGTGTATGATGAAAGTAAGCGAAGTGAAAAAAGCAGACGCTTTTGGGAAGAAAAAATCAAAGATTATGATGGGACTGCTTTTGGAGATGAGCGACAGATTGACGCAACAAATCTTGTCACAACGAAGTATGCCACGACATTTGATCCATCATTCATCCAAGCACTAGAGGTGTATTGTGAGACAAACCATGTTTCGTTGACACAGCTCATCAGTGGTGCGGTTTTGTTGTGCAAATCAAAAATCACGAATAATGCTTCTGCAGCGATTAATACGACCCTTCATGGGAGAAGTAACCGTCGAAAAAGAGGTGTTTTATCAACTTTCGCAAGAATGTTACCTTTAATCATGAGAATTGATGATGAATCAAGTGTCCTTGATTATTTGGAAACGATTAAAACAGAATCAGCGCAATTGATGCGGCACTACAAAGTGTCTCATTACGATTTAATCGCTTTGACAAAAGATGTATCAGGTTTAGACGATATTTCAATTTCTGTTCAAATCAGCGGTGAAGTTGAGCAGTATTACCCGACCCTCATAGAGGGTGGCTGGTTAATGCCAAAAGAATCGATGAGACCTTTAACCATTCATATTAGAGAAGAAAAGTTTGCTTATCAAAAAGGTGATGAATTAGCAGCTGGCTTCGAGCTGAGCTATGAATTTTTACCGACGGTTTTTGATAAGCAAACCATTGTTAACATGCATGAAAAACTAGTCTATCTCTTAACACAGATGATTGCATCTCAAGCAACGTTACTTAAAGACATCACGTTGTTAACGCAACAAGAATCTGACTTTTTAATGGATGCGTATCATCAAGATGCTGTGCCTTATGCGAACAACAAGACGATTGTCGACGTATTTGAAGAGCAGGTTATTAAAAATCCGGAGAAAGTAGCGTTGATTTACAATGACGTGACATTCACGTATGAAACATTAAATGCGAAGGCGAATCAACTGGCGCATTATTTGATTGAGACGTATGACATTGAGCCAGAGGATAAAGTAGGT
>WRKJ01000018.1 GCA_009778135.1 Defluviitaleaceae bacterium | reverse complement strand
TTTAAACGCAATCAATATTATGAGTCACAAGCCGCTTAGATATATTGTCCTAAACGACTATTTGTTGATGATGTGTAAACTTTTCTTGACAAAACCCCAGAACATTGCAAGATATAGCCAGAGAGAGAATGGCTCTTTGATATTTTAGGTGACTCAAATTCAATGGAATTTCATAACACTTGCGAATAAGGGGAGCTTATAAGAATGGATATTTCTATGATAATCTTGCACATTGTTTTACTTGCAATCTTAATATTCTTTTCATTTTTTGTAAAAGAGCCTGATGAAGATGAAGGCATCAAATACACTTTATGGGTAATTCGCAATTTTGGATATTCTCTTATGTTTAGAGGTTTTATACTGTACTTGATGATTTTATTGTTAATGCGTATTATAAATGCTATGATAGAACTATTTGGAGGTTAAAGTAAAGTGACGAATCCTTACAGATTTTATTAAAAATAACTAATGATATTGTCAAATTTAGTTGACACCAGTTAGTGTTAGCCTAAGCCACTAACAAAACATCAGCTGACAACACACATCGCAACCAAACCCAATCAGGTTTGGTGCTGGGATATTACCTACAATTAAGAAAACTAAAAGGAAAGGGTGTGTTAGGATGCGCACAACAAAAGCAACGTATGTCAGTGTGGAAGAGGCGTTAGCGTCGATTAAAAGTGATGACGTGATTGTGTCTGCGATGGCTGCTGCAGAGCCTCGGGAAATTGTGAAAAACCTTCACACCATTGCGCATCGGGTAAAAAACGTGACAGTTACGACGTGCTTACCTTTTGAACCCGCCATGTATTTTAATGATCCAAGTTACCAACATGCCTTTAACATGGATGGGTGGTTTTATACGGCAACGATGAGAAAAGCACAACGACACGGTGCCATCTCGTTTATCCCTAATCATCTTCATTTAGCGGGTGCTAAACGCATTGCGCATCAAAAGCCAACTGTTTTTATCGGAACAGCCTCATTACCAGATGAACATGGCTACGTGTCGTTATCTTTGAGTAATGTTTATGAAAAACAAATGATTGAAGCGGCAGATCTCGTGATCTTAGAAGTTAATCCTAACTTCCCACGAACATTTGGCGATGTAGAGCTTCATTTAACTGAAGTTGATCATCTGATCAAAACAGACTATGAAGTACCAGAACTTCCTAATGCAAAGCCTAGCGAGAAAGATTTGAAAATCGGGGCATGGATTGCCGAAAAAATTAATGACGGTGATTGCTTACAGTTAGGGATTGGTGGGATTCCTAATGCAGTCGCTTATTCATTAATGGATAAGAAAGACTTAGGCATTCACACAGAAATGTTTACAACAGGGTTGATGGCACTGGTTAAAGCTGGCGTCGTTACCGGAAAGAAAAAACAACTGCATAAAGGAAAACACGTCGCTGCCTTTGCCATGGGAACCAAGGAACTATACGACTTCATTCATAATAACCCATCCGTTTTAATTTTGGATGGACAGTGGACCAACGATCCTTATACCATTGGACAAAATGATAACCAAGTGTCGATTAATACGACGATTGAAATTGACTTAACGGGACAATGTGCCTCTGAAACCATTGGTCATTTGCAATACAGTGGAACTGGCGGTCAAGCAGACACAGCCATTGGTGCACAACGCGCTAAAAATGGCCGATCCTTTATTGCCCTCTATTCAACGGCAATGGTCACAAACAAAGAAACAGGTGAACGAGAAGAAATCTCCAAAATCGTCCCATTTTTAAAACCAGGTGCAGCGGTTAGCCTGTCGCGTAATGATGTGGATCACGTCGTGACAGAATATGGCATTGCCCAGTTGCGTGGCACCAGCGTGAGAGAAAGAGTCGAACGTTTAATTGCCATTGCCCATCCTAAATTTAGAGATGAGCTGTTAGAAGAAGCAAAAAAATTAGGCTATGTGTTTTAAGAAGAGGAGGCTGTAAGATGCCACATTTACAACACGATGGAAAAAAAATTCACTATGAAGTTCACGGTGAAGGACAACCACTCATTATTTTAAATGGCATTATGATGTCCACAGCGAGCTGGCAGATGTTTTTACCAGAACTCACCCAAAATAACCAAGTGATTTTACTCGACTTTTTTGACCAAGGGCAGTCTGACAAATTAAATGAAGCTTACACGCAAGCGGTGCAAGTAGCAGTTGTCAAAACGGTTGTCGACCATTTGAAACTAGAAACGTTTCATTTATTGGGTATTTCCTATGGTGGCGCTGTTGCACTCCAATTTGCACTGGCTCATAAAAGTCGAATACGTCGATTAATGATCTTTAACACGACCCCGTATACAAGTCCGTGGCTGGCTGATATTGGTGATGGCTGGGCACAGGCCGCCCAGTTGCGACACAAAGCATTGTTTTATAACATGACCATCCCGATTATTTACTCGCCCGATTTTTATGTCAAAAATGTCGATTGGATGAATGAACGTAAAGAACTGCTATACCGCATCTTCACAGATGAATTTTTCGATGGCGTCATTCGATTAATCGATAGTGCGAGAAGTCATGATGTGCGAGCAAGGCTACCTGAACTTTCAGGGGTTGAAACGTTAGTGGTCGGAAGTGATTATGATTTTGTGACGCCAGACCTTGATCAAAGATACATTCATGAGCAGATTTCCGGCTCCACATGGGTGTTACTTGAAAATTGTGGCCATGCGTCGATGTATGAACAGCCAAGCGCATTTACGACGTTGATTAAAGATTTTTTGATAAAAGCCAGTGGGGTAGCCAAAAATGAATGATAAAAATGAAACAAGTAAAAAAATAATGGATATGGCTTTGGAATTATTTTCAAAACAAGGTTACTCTGGGACAACGACGAAAGAAATTGCGCGTGATGCTGGTGTTAATGAATTAACGTTGTTTCGACATTTTGGATCCAAACTCAATTTATTTCAAGAAATCATGGAATACTATGCCATGGATCCTGAAGTGGATGACGTTTTTCAAGCGCTCGAAGACATGTGTTTTGCAGATCAAATGATGCTCATTTCAACTCGAATTTATCAACTTTATCTGAAAAATATGAAGCTGTACAAAGTTCAAATGAAACTGACGGATAATGCCAAAGATGTTGTCAAACTCAAACTCTCTCGAAAACTCATTGTCGTTTTAGAAGTGCACTTTACCGCATTAAAAAATGCGCAACAGATACAAGGAGACCCTCATTTAATGGCGGTCACGTTGATCAACAGCTTACTGGGGATACTTACCGTCAGCATATTGGGGCAAAATACCATCACAGAGAAAAATTGGGAGCTGTTAGTTAAAGAACATGCGAAACAATTTGTTGCCTTATATGAATGGTGATTGAGGAGGAAATAAAATGAGACTAGCAGGAAAAGTTGCAGTGATTACAGGTGCAGCAGCAGGCATTGGAAAAGTGACAGCCGCATTATTTAGCCAAGAAGGGGCTAAAGTGATTGCGTGTGACATGGCACCCATTGCCTATGAATTAGAAGGGATGGAAAGTTATGCGTTAAATGTGACGGATAGCGCAGGATGTGAGACTTTCTTTCAACATGTGATTGCTAAACACGGGAAAATTGATATTTTGGTGAACAATGCAGGGATTACCCGTGATGCACTGACAGCTAAAATGACAGAAGAACAATGGGATTTAGTAATTGATGTCAATTTAAAAGGTGTCTTTAACTTAACCCGTCATATTGGGCCTCATATGGCTGAAACGGGTCATGGATCCATTATCAATATTGCATCTGTTGTCGGCGAATTTGGCAACATTGGACAAGCCAACTATGCAGCCACTAAATCTGCCATCTTTGGCTTAACAAAAACATGGGCAAAAGAATTCGCTCGAAAAGGAGCTGCTGTTCGGGTTAACGCCATTGCACCGGGTTATATTATGACCGACATTTTAAAAACAGTGCCACAGGACATGCTCGATAAATTCGCCAAACAAACGATGCTAGGTCGCTTAGGTCAACCCGAAGAAATCGCCAAAGCCATTTTATTTTTAGCCAGTGATGAAGCATCCTATGTAACCGGTCATAACTTGAGCGTTAACGGTGGCATGAGACTTTAAAAAAGGAGATTTGCATGATGAAAGAGGTAGTCATTGTATCAGCAGCAAGAACAGCCATTGGCAATTTTGGGGGTGGATTGTCGAGCTTATCAGCAGTGGACCTAGGTGTCATTGCAGCAAAAGAAGCCATTAAAAGAGCAGGCATTACCCCTGATCTAATTGAAGATGTTTACATCGGAAACGTCTTAGGTGCGGGACTGGGTCAAGGGGTTGCAAGGCAAGTGTCCATTGGCGCAGGTGTACCCATTGCAACACCAGCAACGACCGTCAATATTTTATGTGGTTCAGGACTTCGTACAGTCAGCTTAGCAGCACAACTCATTAAAGCCGGAGAAGCTGATGTCATATTGGCAGGTGGAACAGAATCCATGTCCAATGCTGCCTATGTGTTACCAAAAGCGCGGACAGGACTTCGCATGGGTGATGGTGTGATGATTGACACGATGATCAAAGATGGCCTGACGGATGCCTTCAGTGGTGTTCACATGGGCATAACAGCTGAGAACTTGGCCGAAAAGTATGACTTAACCCGAGAAGCTCAAGACGAATTTGCAGCTCAAAGTCAAAATAAAGCCGAAGCGGCCATTGCAGCTGGAAAGTTTAAAGATGAAATTGTCCCAGTGGAAATCCCACAGCGTAAAGGGGACCCTCTCGTTTTTGATACAGACGAATTCCCTCGTTCAGGTGTGACGGCTGAAAGCCTTGCAAAGCTACGCCCAGCTTTTAAAAAAGACGGAACGGTGACAGCAGCCAATGCGTCAGGACTTAACGACGGTGCAGCCATGCTTATCTTAATGTCGAAAGAAAAAGCGGCTGAATTAGGGCTTCAACCTTTGGCGAAAATTATCTCCTTTGCGACGCATGGGGTTGACCCACAAATCATGGGTTACGGTGCGGCAGTAGCAGCTAACAAAGCATTAGAAAAAGCACAATTGTCCATCGAAGACATGGATTTGATTGAATCAAACGAAGCCTTTGCAGCCCAAGCTTTAGCCGTGATAAAAGGGTTGGGAATTGAAGGTACGAGCAAAGTGAATGTCAACGGTGGTGCCATAGCCCTCGGTCATCCTATCGGTGCATCAGGTGCACGCATTTTGACCACATTGCTTTACGAAATGAAAAGAAGTGATGCAAAAACAGGACTTGCAACCCTCTGTATTGGTGGCGGTATGGGAACAAGCCTCATCGTTGAAAGAATATAAACATGATCAACTGACCGTTTAAGCATTTTGGATGAACGGTCAGTTTTATGATAGGAGGGTATATATTTGACCAAGGAAGACGATCAACTTACAGCTCCTAATGTCAGATGAATCAATGTTAATTTCATTTTAAACTCGGGGACACTTAAATGTCAAAAGAAGTTAACAAGTTTGGCATTTGAATATTTACAAATCAGTATGATCATGATATAATTGTCATATAATAAAAAACGAGCTTACCATGTAGGAATGATAAGCTCTAACAGATGACCGTTTAAGACGGTAGCAAACATCAGAGTCGAGAAGTAATCTACCACCTGCGTTGCAAGCTATGGGTGGGTTACTTTTTTCTTCGACTCAATTTAATGATAGCTATCATGATACCAATTAATCCGAAGATTAAGGCAATCAATAAGCTACCAAACTGAAATATTAGGCTTAACGCTTCATATGCAGTCATTGTGCTTCTCCTTTCGGAGCGAGCCAGTCAAACATAAAAATAATTTTCATAGCGACACCCCATTTCAAAATTTCTGGACGAGAAAATCCTCCTTTCATTTTGATGTGATGTTCGCTACCGCCTTTTCACTT
>WRKJ01000017.1 GCA_009778135.1 Defluviitaleaceae bacterium | reverse complement strand
CACATTGGGACTATCGGATCAAGAATTAATGGCATTGGTTCAAATTTCTTATATTGATTGGGACTTTATCGGCGTTGATGTGAGGGGGTTAACTGTGCTCAATGCTTTGGAAATTGCTGAATTAAGAGTGGCTGACTTTCCACCTGAAAACGGTGGTTTCTCACAGGAAGAGTTTAGGATTTTTATAGAGCGGGTAATAGCTGATGAAGGGACTTATGGGCAGTTACGCAGCCTCACCTATTTAAATCATGTCAGTTACAGGCCATCTGAACGCATGCCGCAAAGTGACACATTGAGTATGGCGGCGTTGGAAGATGGCAATGGCAATCGGATCATTTTAATGACGGGAACAGAAGGTGCATTTGATGGTTATGTGACGGGACAAAATGATTTTTTAACAGCGGGATGGATTGATAATTTTATGTTGGGGATGGGTAAAGTTGATCAGTCGATCGCGATGCGGATTGCTGCTTTTATGGAAACGTATAGCAGCAGTTCAACGCATAATTTGGCACTGGGTCATAGTCGTGGGTTTGCGTTGGCATTAAGGGCTGCCCTTTCTTCCAACGGGCGTATCAACGTGTTAGGCATTCAAGGGTTTCCAGGCTCTAATTCATTTACGGAAGAAGAGTTGGCTTTTTTAAACGACATCGCAGAAAACTGGGCAGCAGCTGGAGATTTTGTTTCTTCCATTGGAAGACCTGTTGGGAAACAAAGGTATTGGCAAGTTGGACCCGGTATTACAGGATATAGGACGCATCGGACGGACGCTTTTGCTTTCGATGAAAAGGGTCGTTTAATGGTAGGCACACCTAGTTTTTTCCAGAGATTCGTCCAAAATGTTACGATAAGGGTGCTGAGTCGAGATCCAGAAGTTTTTCACCGTTTATTGGCTATTTTGGATGAGGGCCTCACGCCACTGGGTCGTACAAAAGCGCCGATGCGTTATGTCGTTGCAGGGGCTAAGCTCAAGTGCGATTACGGATTGCGAACAAGTCAGCTGTTGATGCCCGAGTCGAAAGGGGTTTATATCCATGATTTGCCACAAGCGACATTGGCACACAATCAGCCGGAGCATGTGATTGCTTTCGGGGGTTGTTCCAGTTGTAAAAATCCAACGACGCAAAAAGTGAAAGCGGAGCTTGCCGATGCCAAAGATGAACTTAGCCGGACAAGGACAGGCAGACGCATCGGTGGTGCCGTTAGTCTAAAAGATACGTTTTTAAACACGATTTATGGAACAGATGGTGGCACGGTCTATGGTGAATGTATGTTCCAAACAAGTGTTGATTGGATTGATCCCAAAAGTGATGTCTTGTTAAATGGAGAACGCGCCTTGTTGCGACGTTGTGCTTTGCCATGTTTATACGGTGGAACCATTACCATTGAAGATGATGGACAACAAGATTAAAATTGATTGTGAGGCGTTAACATGCATTATCAATATGAAGATATGACCATTGAATTTCCATTTGACATTATCCATGTCCTTGATTTTAACTTGACAGAACAAGTCTTGGCACACACTTATTTACAGCTGACTTGTTTAATTGACAGTGATCACTTGAATCATTATATCAAACAGCTAGATCAGCGTACGCGGATTACTGTTTCACAATTTCACACCGGTATTTTGAGGGAAGCCCCTTTTTTCGTTGGAAAAGTGCTACAGTGGAACATGGCGTTGGTTCAAAGCGGATACGTGTTGAAACTCAACTTGGTTTCTTTAACGCACGACTTTGACATTGAAATTAAAAGTCGGACTTTTTCTAATTTAACAAAAAGTTACCAAGATGTATTTGAACACGTATTTAAAGGGGGAAGCCTCCCTTTTGTCGATCAAATTCAGAAAGATCAATTGGTTTTGAGCGAAACAAAGTTGACGCATGCACTCATTCAATATGAAGAAACAGATTGGGCATTTATCAAAAGACTAGCCAGTCATTTTAACGCAGTGCTATTTACCAATGCTGTTTTAGATCGCGGGCGTTTTACAGTTGGTATCCCGAGGTTTCATTATCGGTCAAAAATAACACGAGCCAATTTTACCGTTGTCAACGATACTGGGAAACATGATGGGTTGAAAGCCCGCATTAAAAGTAAAGCGTTGGAAGATGTTTTGATATGGGAAGTTCGTGATGTAGAGCGGCTTTACGTGGGGGAACAGCTTGTTTTTAATGGAGAAACATGCATTGTGACAGGACTCAGGATTCATCTAGAGGATGAACGTCTACAGTATACGTACACCTTGCAAAAAGAAACATCTTTGCGCATCCCCAAACAATTTAATCAAAAGTTAGCAGGGTTATCACTGCCTGCCACGGTTAACGAACGTCGTGGCAATACCATTCAAGTCCGCTATGCCATTGATGATGATCAACCGCAAGAACATAGTCAGGACTATGTGTATAACCTCGGTTCATGTGGTCATTACTGTATGCCAGAAATTGACAGTCAAGTTCATGTTTACTTTTCAACAGCTGATGAAGCGACAGCTTATGCAACCAACGCAATTAGAACACCTTTTCAGGGCGGAAACAAACCTGACCGCGCAGCCAATCCTGATATCCAGTCTTTTTCTTATCTGGGGTCGTTAATGGAAATGTCAGAAACAGGTGTTACTTTTTCTCCTGATCATGCGGAGGTCTTGTTAAGCTTGTCGCAAGACGGTGTCATGCATCTGTCAGGCAATCAAATAACCCTTGAAACGATAGATGGAAACATTGAAATGGGTGAAAGAGCATCAAAAAAGACCATAAAAGCAGAAGAGGAAGCAAGCTTGGCACCTGTTGTTCCGAAGCAAGTAATGCTCTATGGAAAAGAACAAGTGACGTTCATGAGAGGCGATGATTCAGAAAGTGACGAACATGTGATCATGCTTGAACAAAACCATTTAACCTTCATCGCAGAGGAAATTTTAAAAGAAGGGGAGGGTTCGCCAGTTGAAGGCTATTCGGAAGCAGTTGCAGCACTAACTGCTGGTGATGAAGCATTGCGTCAAGCAGTCAACGAAGCAACTCAAGCAGCGTCGTTAAGACGCATCAATGACGCCATTGTGACGCGTGATGAAGCGAGAAGGACATTTCTTGATAACGGACGTGAGTTTTTATCGAATTTGGGATACAATGTGCGAGAGACAGGTCGATTGACTACAGCCATTTTAGGACACAATGTGCGAGAGGCAGGTCGATTGACTACAGCCGTTACAGACATTTTAGGACACAATGTGCGAGAGGCAGGTAGATTGACTACAGCCATTACAGACATTTTAGGACACAATGTGCGAGAGACAGGTCGATTGATGGGCGCCATCAAACCTTTTGCAACTTTTTCAGGAGAGCTTCCTGACATTAACATGCGCCGGCTTAACACTCAAGAGCTTCCTGACATTAACATGCGCCCGCTTAACGCTCGGGAGCTTCCTGACATTAACATGCGCTGGCTTAACACTCGGGAGCTTTCTGACATTAACATGCGCCCGCTTAACACTCGGGCGCTTGTAAGTGGCGCTGGGGACTGGATCGGGAGCAATTGGAATTTAGGCGTCACAACTGCTCATGAATTTTTCAATCGTAGAGATGGTCAAAGTGGAAATATGGTGGCACATGGTGTGTATAGCATGCTGCCATCTGGGATACAAGATCTCGTTTCAAGAGAAAATTTTGTTTCAGGGAACATCGTACCAGATGCGCTTTACAGTACGATTGAGCACTTCTTCCCAGACATTGTTTATCTCATACCAAGGGCAAGTTTCTATGAGCTGCTACCTGGTTTAATCGCTGTTATACCCGATATCCTTGCAGATCTGTCACGTGCATTAGCAGATGCAACGATTAGCTGGGGGGTGGACATGACCCTGTCTAGTCTGAAAAATGTGGCCAATAGCATCGATGAATTGGTGTTAAATGGATTCATTCAGTTACAACATACACGCGATGACGTTGCAACGCGTATTCATCAAACATTTGTCCCCGAGAAGCTTCAAAACATGATCACACCTGACATGATTGATTTGCTAAGACCAGGCCTTTCCAGTGGAACACTTGATACTTTTATTTGGGGAACTGAAGCAGCAAGCGACATTCGAAATGGTATTTTCGATTCCATCAATGTTCAAAACTGGCTCATCAACCGATTACCTGATAACGGCCGTGATCCCATTAGGCGCAATGAACTTAGTCCATCGGAGCAATGTCAGTTTGACAAGGATGACAGCTTAATGATGAACACATCTGGCAATATTTCAAGAGGTTCAAGTCGGGCGTTTATGAATAGAACGTTAGTGAATAGAAAGTTGGTGAAAAAATGAACCGATTAAAAGCAGTTGAACAGTTGAAAACCATCCACATTCCTGATTTTTTCGTACAACATCAAGCAGAAATTTTAAAAACATTGGAATCAACGGACATTGCATGTCAATTGTTAAATGAAATTGAACGGTTAGCTTTGAAAGTTGACGTTTTACAACTGGCAGACGCTGAACATGAACTTAAATATTTACAACTTTCATATTTGAGATCCAGTGTCAAATCACAGAAAATGAAATGTTTCTTACAGGGTTTTAATGAAAAATGGTACTTTGATTCACAAAGTGTTGATGTGACTTTTGAGTTAACCGCTTTCGAAAAGTTGTTTCAGTTAGCGCGAAAATACCTGGATACAGCTTACAGAAAACAAACCTTCAAGTTCGAATTTTTTGATCTGGACAATCTGTTGATGGATGTAGGTGCTCAGTTAGCGCTGTTAAGTTTGATGAGTTTTAAGACGCATCTAGATATAGGAAATGTCAAACTCGACTGCTTGTATGGATTGCGCTTGCATCCTGAATTTGAAATGCGGGCAGGTGACTATCAAGGCGCAGATACTGTGTTATTTAAACTTTCAGAAAGTTCAGGTGAAGATCATGAAGTATTTAGCAATTAGACCTTGTCAAAAAGTGAAACATCCCATTCAAATCGACAATTTTCATGCCATGACTCGGATTCGTTTCACCACAGCAGAAATTGATCAGATCAATCGAGTGACGACACTTTATGTCCGAGGATCACCCGACAGCATTTTTTTAGATATATATACATGGCCGCTTTACCTGGTTTCGGAAAAGGTAAAAGAAGTGATTGAAGCTTATGAACATCGTGTCATTTTTAAGCCAGTGATCTTAGCGAATATTGAACACCGTATTCAAAAACGATACCATTTAATGATGGTTGATCAAATTGATGCGATAGCCAAAGAGACAACGTATCGTTTGGATAAAATCACAAAACTTGTGATTGATGAATCGAAAACAGAAGGCAGAGGTATTTTTGAAATATCGACCAGTAAAGATCACTATTTAATTGTCAAATTGAATGTCATGGAAAGTATGTTACGAAGAGACGTACAGGGATTAGACTGGGAAGAAATTGAATCGACGTAGAAAGAGGAGGAATGAATCATGCTAATAGACGACGGTATGTTAACCCCGACAGGCCCCAATCACTTTTCTTGACAAAACCCCACTGAATTATTTCTAGTTGAGTACTTATATGAAAAAAGCAAAAGCACACGCCATTGTGTGCTCATGCGCCATTCAAATTTTTAATCGTTTCGAGATCGAGTCCGGTAATCAGAGCAATCGTGTCGATATCAAGTCCGTTAGCTAAGCTGGTTCGAGCAACTTCAATTAACCCTTCTTGCCGTCCTTCTTGCCGCCCTTCTTGCCTACCGACATACATCAATTCATTGTCATACGAATAAACTTCTGCAAACATTTTTCTCCTCTCCT
>WRKJ01000016.1 GCA_009778135.1 Defluviitaleaceae bacterium | reverse complement strand
CCGATCCAACCCAAAAAGACGATCAGGTTTCTTCGGGTGCAAGCTGAATAGTTTCACTCAGTGCTAAGAAATAGCTTCCTACCTATCTGGCTGAAAAGCCAAACCTTTTATGATGCATTTTAACTCATTTAAGCTCTTTTATCGTTAGCAAAACTATAGGATAAAGTGCTAAAGTATGATAAAATAATAGTGTTAATATGTCGATATGAAATATAAGGAATATTTACTAATGTGGAAAGTTATTAATGAGATTGTCAAAGAAGCCTTTGCAAAAATTGGCTTTCAAATAATTTTAATCGTTTTGTATTTAGTAATCTTATTTTTAAGTTTTGCACCATCTGAACTGGTAAATCAGATACATCTAGGAGGGGTTTGCCAGTCATCAAGCGACTATTTCTTTAATATTTTTAACTTTAAGTTTTTATTATTCTGTTGCAATTTTTTTAATTCTTATGCGCCCTGTCAGGACAAAAATTTCTAACCATAAGGCTAAAAATTTCTTTAAAAGAATAACTCGTGATGAAAAGGAATACTTAATCCGATTTTACGATTTTGATAGACAGTATTTCAAGGATAATTGTGATTTACCACTTAATGATGGTGTAGTTGCAAAATTAGAATACAAAGGAATCATTGCGAGAAGTTCATCAGTTTCCAGAGAATATCTGAACTTTAGTTATTTGCTCCAACCATGGGCATTAGAATTAATAAATAAAAAGTTGGATAGTGGAGAAATAAGGATCGAAATTGAAAAGCCTGCTAGAAATGCAAACAGATTTTATATGTCTCCTTCTGATGAACCAAGTGAACAAGTAAAATATATATGGAAATAATAAAACGAATTTAAGGAGCTGGTTTAATGAGCAAAACAACAAAAGACAGGACAGCAATTTATGCCATTAGAGGATATTTTTATCAATTTGACTTTTCTATTCTTGAGATTTTAAATGCAGACAGTAATCACTCTGTAACTATAGAGGGCATTGAGGACATTGACATTGAAAGCTCTGATGAAAGAATAGCGATACAATGTAAGTATTACGAAACAAAAGATTATAATCCTTCCGAAATAAAGAAAGCAATTCAAAATATGGTAGAGCATTTCTCCAAGCATAAAGGTGAGAAGTTAGCTTACCGTATCTACGCCCATTTTAAAAATAACCCTACAAGCCCAATCCTTCCAGCTGATGTATGTTCTTTAAAAGCAAAATTCTTAACGATAAGACATCGCACAGGAGAAACAACTGAACTGCATGAAAATTTAAAGCTAGGTGATGAAGATTTAGCATTGTTTCTCACGAAACTTAAAGTGGACATCAGTGCTATTAGCTTAGAAAAGCAGAAAGAAAATGTCATACAAGCAATTAAGCAACAATTTTCAAATAGTACTGATAACGAGGCAGAATTTTACTATAGCAATGCCTTGAAAGAAGTTAGGCTCCTCGCAATCCAAAAAGATGTAAAGGAAAGAACAATCACAAAAGAAGAGTTTATTTCGAGAGTCGACAACAAAGAGGCTCTGTTTGATGAGTGGTACCTAGCTCAACTAAATGAAGAGAAGTATTTTAAAGTTATGAAATCCCGATACTTCCCATCTGTTCTGAACATTTCACCATCAGTACGGCTCTTCTTACTAGATATCGGAGAATCGACTTCAATAGATAAAGTTAAAACTATCATAATTGAAATTGTAAACAAATACTGCAATATTAAAGAACAGCAACCTACTCCATTCTCACCATATATTTATTTGCACAATATAAGTGAAGATAAATTGGCTGATATTAAAAATGTAGTATGGAATGACGGCTTTAAGTTTGTCGACGGCTATGGCTTCAAAGGTGCGAACTTTGATTTAGACACCTTAGCAATGCAAAGTTCTTTCTCCAATCAGATACGATTGAAATTTATTAATGAATTGACAGAAATTGAGAATCTTTTGAACAGAGAAGAGAAAAAAAGAAAACATATTTTTCAATTTTATCAAACTGCTCCATTCTATGAAAATGATGAACATGAAAACAATAAAATCAGAATCAATAAAGTTACTGACATTAAAAAAATTATTGTGGGAGGAAGTTAACTGTGGGCAATAAAATCAAGCCTAACTTTGTAAATTTAGGAAGTGATATGTTAGGCATATACATAAGTGGATATGAATTTGATTTGGAGAGTGAAGCCATACTTGATAAAGTGTTTCAAAAGAAAAGAAAGGAAGTTATAGATGATATCTTACTATCAGAGAATCCAAAGGAAGCATTAGATATTTTTCATAAAAATATTAATTTATTGAAAGGTGTAAGGGCAATTATTTTTGATGATAAATTTAGAGCGAAAAATTCACAAAGCCTTGCCAATAAACGGTTTGGTAAATACAGTATTTTTGGAATTGGTAATTATCAAAAAGCTTGCCTATTAAGTCAAGACATTGTAGTCGCTATGATGGATAAGAATGGAAGTGGCCAAGCCCCAATTTGGAGAAGCTTTTGTGTCAATCTGGATACTAATGTTGTTAGTCACTTGTCAGATTTGTATTACAAAAATAATCGAGATAATGATGACGACTTGAATCAACTGCTACTACATATCAAAAAAGTAGAAGCACAAACGACAATCTCACCATATTTAATAGAAAATGCATTTAATGAGTCGAAAATAGATGAAAAGATAACAAAAGAAGTATTATTGGCTAATTTAAGTTTTGAGGAAATGCAATACGAAGATGTGAAAAACAAAAAATTTAATTTGATTAACCCAAACTTTTCAGATAAGAAACGGATAGAGGAACAATGGAAATCCTTTGCGACGCCTATTGATAAGATACCACAATATGAAGTTATTTACATACTGCTGATGAAAGTTTTTATTATAAAGCAGAGGTCACCCAAAAATGCTTCTTTTAAAAACCAAACAAAGCAACTTATTAACTTTATTAACGATGAATTATCCATTTACTTAGAAATGGAAACAGTGCTATCTCTACTTTATTTGAAAAATGACAAGGACGTTATGGGATTTTTTGGCAAATTACAACTAGGTGCTAAAGGTTTGTTATCAAAATTTAGAAATACAGCTTATGACTTATTCTTGTTTAGACTCATGATTGATGAAATGGCAGAAAGGATAAATAATGATAGCGAGTTTTACTTCCATAGTTTTGTGTCTCATGATGGGAATCTCCAGAAAGTATTGGAGCTAAACCCACTTTCAAGAATAGTTTTTGATAACAGCAGATATCATGCACGATTTGAAAAAAATATACACAATATCGGACTAGATGAATCTAATTTGAAAAGATACTCTAAATATAGCACTACAAGAACTGAGAGATTTGGAACTATTGACTTGTCTGCATTATCCTTGAAGCTTGAACAAGAAGTAAATGAACTGATAAAATCATAAGACCTGTATGATTAAATTTTGAATATTACTAAAGACATGAATAAGGAGTGATTTAATATGTCAAATGAAAAAATGAACGCAGAAGTAATATCAGTATTCCCTAACAAAGTTCGCATATTAATAGATGACTTAACAGCCTTTCAAATTGCCGAAGAAAAGCTAAAAGTAGGGTCATATTTAAGAATAGCCGATAGTGAAGATGCGATACTAATGGCGGTTATTGAAACATTTACAATAGAAGTTACTGATAAAGCTGAAAGAAAGTACATTATTGAGGCTAATCCATTAGGCTTAATTCGTGATGGTAAATTTGAGCGTGGTGGTGATACAATTGCTATACCGCCAAAATCTGTTGAGCCCGCAAAAGCAGAAGATGTGAATAAAATATTTGAAGACTCATTAACTGCAAACGAAAAATTTGTTTTCAGTAAACTTTCAACTAACCATAGTATTCAGATACCAGTAAACGGAAATAAATTTTTTAATAAGCATATTTCCATTGTTGGTTCAACGGGCTCTGGTAAATCTCATACAGTAGCAAAAATATTACAAAAAGCAATTAAAGCAAAGGAAGATGAGTATACCGGCTTAAATAATTCACATATAATTATTTTTGATATCCATTCAGAATATAGGACAGCTTTTCCAAATGCGAATTATATTGATGTTGCAAACCTAGTTTTACCTTATTGGTTACTAAACAGTGAAGAATTGCAAGAGTTGTTTCTGGATACAGAAGCTAATGACCACAACCAAAGAAATGTCTTTAAAGAAGCCGTTATAGAAGAAAAGAAAGTGTTAGCTGATGGTTTAGATATTAATAAAGAAAAAATCCATTTTGACTCACCGATTAAATTTGATATTCACAATGTTTTAAAACGTGCAAAAGATAAGAATGAAGAAATGGTCGAAGGTTCTGGTGGGAAACCAAAACAAGGGAGTCTTCATGGGAAATTAACTAATTTTATAAGCCGACTTGAAAATCGTCTAAATGATTCGAGGTTAAATTTTCTAATTAGCGAAGAAACTAAAAAGGTTTCTTTTGAAGAAGTCATTTTGACATTGCTCGGATATAAAACTGATAATGAAAGTAACGTTACAGTCCTTGACTTAAGTGGAGTTCCTTTTGAAGTTTTGAGTATTACAGTATCTCTGATTTCAAGATTAATGTTCGATTACGGCTACTACTATAAACAGACTAGGCTAGAAATTAATCCAGAGGAAAAGTGTAATAATGATATTCCCTTATTATTGGTTTATGAGGAAGCACATAAGTATGTACCTAACAGCGATTTGGTAAAATATAGGGCTTCTCGCCAATCCATAGAGAGAATTGCAAAAGAGGGGCGTAAATATGGTGTTTCTTTGATGTTAGCAAGTCAACGTCCTTCTGAAATTTCAGAGACTATTTTTTCACAGTGTAGTAACTTCATTGCATTAAGATTAACCAATCCTAACGATCAAAGTTATGTCAAGCGGTTACTCCCAGACTCACTCGGTAGCTTGGTGGATAAAATGCCTGCATTAAGGGCTGGAGAAGCATTATTAATCGGAGAGTCTGTGGTGTTACCATCAGTAGTTCAAATTGACAGATGTTCTCCTGAACCGTCATCAAATGATATTCCTTACTATGAGTTATGGAAGAAAGAATGGAAAAATTTAGACATCTTAGGAATCAAGCAGAAATGGGAGAATAATTAGGTGATTATTTTATTCTGAATTAATAGATTTTAAAAATTGCAAAATAATTTTTCAGCCAGATAGGTAGGAAGCTATTTCTTAGCACTGAGTGAAACTATTCAGCTTGCACCCGAAGAAACCTGATCGTCTTTTTGGGTTGGATCGG
>WRKJ01000015.1 GCA_009778135.1 Defluviitaleaceae bacterium | reverse complement strand
TTTTTTCATTCGTACCTATTGTGGTAAAAAGGAGCTAAGGGTCATGAAACAACACGCTGATGAAAAGCCAAAGAAAAGCGAGATGATCCACTCAGCTAAAACACCCACTAATGTGATGACCAGAAGGAGAAAAGTCGTGGTAGCGCTATTGATTATCTTTTGGACGACGCTCATTGTGATCTTTCAATATGCGACGATTGAAAGAGGGTCTCATCGCTTACCACTTATTTTATCGGTTACTTTTATTTATTTGATTTATAAATTAGGGTTGTCGTTACTGTATCAACCTCAAATCGTTGCTCACGAAACACTTGTAAAAAGTAAATTAACAGTTTCAGTTGTGATGCCTTCTTTTAATGAAAATGCGAATTCGGTTATGCGAGCCATTGAATCATTGGTGATTCAAACGTATCCCATCAAAGAGATTATTTTTGTAGATGATGGTTCTAACATGATGGGTGCATATGAAGCAGTTTGCCACTATATGAAAAAGCACAAGGGACAAATAAATGGTATTCATTTGATTGCCCATCGATTCGATGAAAATCGAGGAAAAAGGCAGGCACAGGCATGGGGGTTTAAAAGGGCAACAGGAGATTTGATTCAATTGGTGGATTCTGATGGCACATTATTACCTGATGCCACTGAAGAATTGGTGAAAGTCTTTGTCGGTCAAAACGGTAAAAAGGTCGGCGCTGTCGTTGGCTATGTTGGGGTTCGGAATACGAAGAAAAACATGATTACAACCATGCAGGACATGTCTTACTGTGCTGCGTTTAGTGTCGGTCGTGCTGCTCAATCTTTAACCCATAGTGTCGTGGTGTGTTCAGGTGCGCTGAGTATGCACCGTCGGGCAGTTATTCTGGCGCATCTCGATGAATTTTTGAATGAGCGCGTCTTGAAAATAAAGGTGAAAAACGGAGATGATCGAAGGTTGACGGTTATTTCAAGAAAAAATGGTTGGCAAACGAAATATCAATCAACCGCTATCTGCCATACAGAAGTGCCAGATACGGTGAGAAAATTAATTAAACAGCGGATCAGATGGTCACGGTCATCTTATTTATGTTCCATTCAAAACATTTTCATCAAACCTTGGAAATACCCTTTATACGTGATCTATTCGTTTTTAGAAGCTTATCTGTGGTTGATCACCCTTGTTTTATGGTTCATCTTTTCAAGAGATGTCGACTTGACCCTTGAATTTTTGATTGATGCACTTATTTTCTACATTTTGGTTTGCTATGCCAATAAAGTGTACTATGTTTTCAGATCCCCAGTTGAATATTTATTTAGTCCGATTTATAGTGTGTTGTATGGTGGATTACTCATCTTGATTCGATTAAGTGCTATTTTAGCCCTTTTTAAATATGGTTGGGGCACGAGACGAATAAACAATGGTTAAAAAGAGGTATCATTTCATTGAAAATGAAAAATAGATAAGCAAAAATTGACAATAAGGCAGAGGATAAGCAATGGATGTATATGAAAATTTAATGAATAGAAGATCGAAATTGGCCGTCATCGGACTGGGATATGTCGGCATGCCGATTGCAATTGCCTTTGCAAAGCAGGTTGAGGTCATTGGTTTTGACATCGATAAAGAGAAGATTGCCCGCTATGAAACAGGCATTGATCCAACAAATGAAGTTGGCAATGAAGTGATCAAACAAACAACAATGACTTTTACGACAGATGAAAATCAGTTAAAAGAGGCAAATTTTTTTATCGTTGCGGTTCCCACGCCGATTAGCGCTGATGAAACACCTGATCTTGAACCGGTTAAAAATGCCAGTTTACTTTTAGGTCGTCAGTTAAAAAAAGGCAGTATTGTCGTTTATGAATCAACCGTTTATCCAGGTGTGACCGAGGATATTTGTGTCCCAATTTTAGAAAAAGCATCTGGCTTAACGTGTGGACCTGATTTTAAAGTCGGCTATTCTCCTGAACGCATTAATCCGGGTGATAAAGTTCAAACATTAGAGAAAATTAAAAAAGTTGTTTCTGGCATTGATCAAGAAAGTTTAGCCGAAATTGCAAAAGTGTATGAGCTGGTTATTGAAGCAGGTGTTCATCTTGCAAGTTCAATCAAAGTGGCGGAAGCAGCCAAAGTAGCTGAAAATAGTCAAAGAGATATTAACATTGCATTTATGAATGAGTTAGCGGTTATCTTTGATCCGATGGACATTGATACGAAAGAAGTCGTTGATGCCATGAATACAAAATGGAATGCCCTTGGTTTTTATCCTGGACTTGTTGGTGGCCATTGCATTGGTGTTGACCCGTATTATTTGATACACAAAGCGAAAGAGCTCGGACATAGCAGCCAAGTGATTGCAATGGGGAGAAAAATGAACGAAGAAATGGATGAATTTATTTCTGATATGACGATTAAGAAATTAATCCTTGCCAATAAGGTTGTTTCTGGGTCAAAGGTTGCGATTTTAGGACTCACTTTTAAGGAAAACTGTCCAGATACGAGAAATTCAAAAGTCATTAATATTGTCAACAGGTTAAGGGAATATCACATTGAACCATTAGTGGTTGACCCTGTGGCAGATGCTTTTGAAGTGAAATCATTATATGATATTGATCTCGTAGACATACAAGCGGTTAAGGCCATTGATTGTCTCATTCTTGCAGTTGCACATGATGCATTTAAGGCAATCGACTTTGATCAAATGGATGCCTTGTTTGAAAATGCGCCAGGAGATAAAATCATGATTGATGTTAAAAGCGTCATGGATAAACAGGTTGCTGAAGCTCGGGGTTATGTTTATTGGCGGTTGTAAAAAAGAAAACAAGGAAGCAGGGCATACAGTCAGTCACGTATCCCTGTTTTTTATTTTTTGCCCATACGACCACGGGGCTATGATCATATCTTATAATGTTAACCTGATTGATGCCTATGATTGAAAAATTCAAGCAGCACAACCACGATCTAATATTTTCGTTTAAATGGGAACAGTCAAATAGTAACGAATTCATATAAAAGGAGGTTCCGATATAATGGCAACACATAGGAACGGAACACGTGCAGTGACACCCGTTGAAAATTTTAGATTTTCTTATCATGGCAATTCCCAAACCGCAACTGTGACGGCTTATTTTGGTAGTGAGGTGAATATTGTCATCCCAGCTAACGTGGTTCATCATGGCGTGACTCACGAAGTGACGGCAATTGGTGCCAATGCCTTCAGAGAAAGACATTTACAAAGTGTTCAAATTCCGAATACGATTTCAAGCATTAGGGAGGCCGCTTTTCAAAACAATCAACTACAGCATTTAATGATTCCTGATTCAGTTACACATATTAGTCCCAATGCCTTTAGAGAAAATGAATTAACGGATGTCGTACTCCCATCAACCCTTGAAGTCATTGAAGATCATGTGTTTTTTCGTAATCAACTCCTAACGATTGATTTTCCACCGACGCTTGTACACATTGGTGCATTTGCTTTTAGCCATAATGCGTTAACCCACATGACATTACCTAATGGGCTTATGAGCATTGGCAATAGTGCTTTTTCCAGCAACCGACTGACTCAGGTCCATATTCCCAACTCAGTCGTCTTACTCGGAAGCGCGGCGTTTTATAACAATCAACTGACAGATATCACATTACCATCGGGTATGACGCAAATCAGCAATTCGCTTTTTTATCGCAATCGACTGACGCATGTTACCATCCCAGATACGGTTATTAGCATTGGGAATAATGCATTTCGCGATAATTTTCTAACGCATCTTGAACTGCCCAATTCAGTCATTAGCATTGGTAACTCTGCTTTTAGAAGCAACCATTTAGTTGACATCCGAATCCCAGCTTCTGTTGGGATGATCGGGCATGATGCCTTTAGTGCATTGCCACTGACGTCTATTTATACAGATGCTGGCAATGCAACAAAATTAACGCAACTTTTCAATGTGAATACGATGAGAAATTTAAGTACGACAACAGTCACGCTACTAGAAGGTCTCCCTTTTTTCGAAGCTCATTATATCAATACCCCCTTAAATCCTGTTGCAGTCGTTGGCGATCATTTGACTTTTAGTGTCGATATTCAGGCAAATGATTATTATGTTTATGATCGACAGACGGATGAGTGGTTATTTGTCGACGGTCGCCGCGTGCCTATTCAATGGTACAAAGACGGGCACGAGTTGCAAAATGAAAATGGTGCCACCTTGGAGTTGATGAACATTCAACTGAATCAAGCAGGTACTTATTATGCCGTTGTAAATGGCATCAAATTACCAGATATCCAACTTTTAGTAGAAGCTATGCCTGAGGAAACGCCAACGATACCGGTGACACCCCACTCAGATTTCACTTACCATGTTTTAAGGGAAGGGCAAGCTAGGCCAAGTTTGATCGTTACCAATCATTCAGCTACCCGTATTCCACCAGGATGGCAGCTGCAGGTCAATTTCGTAGGAGGAAATCCCTATTTAGAATGGCCAGCGACTTTTGTTCGCGCTGTGGGTGGCGTGGCAACAACGCCTGTTAATGTGGCATTAAATGCCCATGGCTCTGTGACGATTCCGATTGGAGATGGTAGTAACAGAAGTATTGCAAGTGTTCGTGTCAATGGAACATCTGCCATCCGAGAATAGATGTTGGATAAGAAAACACATGAAGTCGTATTCATTGAATACAGATTCATGTGTTTTTAAATTGATTCACGTTTTAATCATGAGGTTCTCGTTGCGACATTGCCATTGATTCTCACATTGGAGATTCTCGTGTTAGCCGCAGTTCCCATCGGAATGGTTAAAGAGCCATTGTTGTTTAAACCCGCATTAACCGCTGTGCTTAAATTGCCGCCAGCACCTGATCGCCAGTCAGCAGGCCATTCAGTCGTCGGGTTACCGCCAGTGAAGTTAAAGGCAAGCGTCCATCTGGACGGAATGTTACCGCCTGTTCGGTTGGTCACAATCAAATTTTGTCTGGTGCCCCCTTCGCCTGTGATACGGTAAGTGAGTCCAGTGGTTGGCTGTGGTTCTGGTTCCGGCGTTGGTTCTGGTTCAGGTTGTGGCTCAGGCTGTGGAGTTGGGATGTAGGCAGTTGTGGTTCCAGTTGCCATGTTTGAATGGTCACTGGTGGCATAAGCGCGAACGGTGTAGGAATGGGTAGAACCTGGTGTTAAGTTGTTGTCGGTAAAGGCGTGAACATCGCCTGA
>WRKJ01000014.1 GCA_009778135.1 Defluviitaleaceae bacterium | reverse complement strand
CAGCCTCTCTCTGTAATGGTATTATACTAGGAATACCACCAGGAGCTAATTATATAGCACATTCATATTCATAAGATTATGAATTTACGTGCGCACAGAAAAAAAGTAAAAGCGTCTCTGTTATGCCTAACGCATGAGGCGCTTTTACAATATCGAAAACAATTCGAGAGCTAAAAGTTGCCTTAAATAATTTAAGGCTTATTCAATTTTCGCCTGTGATAAAATGTCCTTCGGGCTGATTTCAAAAAGATAAACAATAGGCACGATACTAGCTAGTACTACCGTGATGAGACCAGATCCGAAAAACAAGCCAGCCGCAGGCGTAGACAAGGAAACGTTAAATGTTTCAATCATTTCACTGGTAGAGAATGTTTGTGCAATACCGATATCAAACAAATTCGGACCGAATAAGCCTATCTCTTGAACATCGACATCTGCAATGATTTCATTTTGTATCATGGATAATGCTAATTCTTTAGCAACCCCATGAGCCATTAATAAGGCACAACTTAAAGCAAAAATTGAAACAAGAAATACCTCAAGTAAAAATTGCTGACAAATTTTATGCTTTTTCTCTCCCAAAGCCAAGTAAATCCCAATCTCCCTTTTACGACCACTCATATACAGTAAAATAAGCAAGGTCAATAAGACAACCATCGCCACAGAAGCCATCCAAAATAACGGCACAACAATTTGACGTAAAGCATTCGTGGCAACGATCATAGGACGAAACATGTCAGATAATCCCATGATTTGGGAATAGGGGGGTAAAAGCCCATGAGCTGCGTCAATAAAAGCTAATTCATCACGACTATCACCTAAAACCCATAATGCTGTAACGCCATCTAACCCATCACGAATTCTTGTTTCACGAAGAAAATCATGCATATTAAACACATCTGCCCAATGTTCCCACGCCACTACTTCGTCTAGTAAAATGTCATGAACACGCCAATTAGGAAGAAAAAACAAATTAATATTTGATTGATGTGCAGGCAACTGACTGACATTTCCTCGGTGTTCGCGTTGAAATTCAAAGAGCCCAATAATTTCAAAGTGATATGAGACATCTTTTGAATCATTGTAAGGGTGCTCCCACAACGCCTCGCCCCATTCTAATCCTGTAAACCCACCTTCAGGGACATTCGCATTCTCAGGCAAAGAAAATAACCCGAGGTTTAATAATTCGATGATTTCTCCAACAAACCAGCCATTAAGTTCTGCAACCTCCCTTGATACCAAAATGGGGATAAGTTGATTTGCATCAACATGGGGCGTTATTTCTGCTTCAGTAAAAGTGCGCCCAGCATATAACTCATACAACCCATTTTCAATATAAATAACCCTTGGTGTCGAAACGCCTCTAAGTGTAAAGGGAAAATGTGGCAATTCATTCACGTTCTCTTCCATATCCATTTCGTCAAATAAAAACGGATGATAAGCCCCCCATAGCGGAGTCTGAACTGTATAATCAAAATGACGAACATAAGGAAGCCTTCCAATTGCCTCAACTAAGTCTCGATCCATCATAGCTGGAAAAGTGAAATCATTCCAAAAATCGTCTATTACTATGTCTTCCCATCCTGGTCGATATTCCGTTGAAAAAACAAGCGGAATCCGACCTTGCAGCTGACTAATTGAAGCATTAATCGCAGTTTGAACAATCACTGCGCTTGCCATTAAAAAACCAATTATAAGTACAAGTAGAAACATCAATAAAACGCGTCCTTTACGACGTTTCATGTTAATCAACACACGATTAAATAGATTCATTCTGGGTCTCCTTTCTAAACTCAGACAAAAACTCATTTACTTTTTAAAGCAAATGAGTTTTCTTTTTACCAAGTATTTACTTGCAATGTCGCAGCAGACAATAAGTGATTCACAGTAGACCAAGCTGTTTGTGTTCGTCCCCCAGGAGAACTCCAGCCCGATTGAGAAAGAAAGGTTAATGCGCCATTACTTGCTCGTCGATAGTGTCTAACTCGAACAGCACCATTTGATTCCGCCATCAATCCCCAACCTCGTGATTGTATGATGTTACTAGGATTAGATTCTGTTCCATGCTGTGTTGTCACAGATGCAGATGCAGTGCCCATATTAAATAAACCAATGCAAAACACAAGTCCACTCACAGCAAGCATGGAAAATAAAGCCTTTTGCCATTTTTTCATTGTTTAACACTCCTTGTATCATATGATTCAGATGTATATAAATAGAAAAATTCATTTATACGACTGATTTCGATATCTTATGACATCTTATGAAGTATTCTATCACATCTTAGAAATATTGTCAATTATTTATTTTGTTTAAATTAATCCATTGTTATTCAAATGTGATAATGTCCAAATTCCAAATTTCTTAATCCAAGCCGCTTTCACTATACCCAACATGATGCTATCTAACACTACTTAACGCTATTAAGTAATTAAACTTTCCCCCAAGATAAAACAATCGGGGGAAGAATGGGGAAAACCAAGCAGATTCAAGTAAGTATTCAACTGACAAACCACGCAAACCAGTTGACATTACGGGCTTTTTTCACTCATCCATACTCAACACTGACATAAACGCCTCTTGAGGAATTTCAACCGATCCGACAGATTTCATACGTTTTTTTCCTTCTTTTTGTTTTTGAAGGAGTTTCTTCTTTCGAGAAATATCGCCACCATAACATTTGGCAATGACATTTTTACGCAATGCTTTAATGGTTGAACGGGCAATGATTTTACCTCCAATGGCAGCTTGAATCGGGACTTCGAACTGTTGCCTTGGAATGATTTCTTTCAATTTTTCACAAATGGCTTTCCCACGATTAAACGCAAAGTCTCGATGCACAATGATGCTTAAAGCGTCAACGACTTCGCCATTTAATAAAATATCCATTTTGACAAGACGTGATTCTTGATAATCAGATAACTCATAATCAAATGAGGCATACCCTTTTGTCGTAGATTTTAATTGGTCAAAAAAGTCGTAAACAATCTCGCCTAACGGAATTTGATAGATAATATGAACACGTGTTTCATCTAAATAATCCATCGATGCAAAAATGCCGCGCTTCTTTTGACACAGTTCCATGACGGCGCCTACATAGTCATTCGGTGCCATAATGCTTGCTTTAACATAAGGTTCTTCTATTTTTGACAATCGCTGAGTTTCAGGCATGTCAGCGGGGTTGTCTACAATCGCTGTAGAACCATCAGTCAAATGCGCATGGTAAATGACCGATGGTGCTGTTGCAATCAAGTCAATGTTAAATTCTCGTTCAATTCGCTCTTGAATCACATCCATATGTAGTAAGCCCAAGAAACCAGTTCTAAACCCGAATCCCAGCGCCTGTGATGTTTCAGGTTCAAATTGTAAAGCTGAGTCATTTAACACTAGTTTATCTAAAGCATCTTTTAAATCATTGTATTGCGCTGCATCAATGGGATAAAGTCCGCAGAACACCATGGGGTTCATTTTTCGATAACCAGGCAAAGGCTCTAAAGCTGAATCTTTTGCAGAGGTGATGGTATCCCCAACATTCACTGTTTTAACATCTTTAATGGCTGCACCAATAAACCCTACATCACCTGGTGCTAAATAGTCAACATGTCGTTCATGTGGCGTATAAACACCGACTTCATTGACTTCATAAACAGCACCTGTTGCCATCATTTTAATTTTATCACCTTTTCGAATCACACCGTGCATGACGCGAACAGACACAATGATACCGCGATACTGGTCGTAAAATGAATCAAAAATCAAAGCTTGTAGCGGTGCAGTCGGATCACCAACTGGTGCTGGCACTTTTTCAACCACTTGTTCTAAAATTTCTTCAATGCCAATGCCAGCTTTTGCTGAAGCTAAAACAGCTTCATCAGCTGGTAAACCAATGACATCTTCGACTTCTTGCTTCACACGATCAGGATCCGCGCTCGGTAAATCTATTTTATTAATTAAAGGTAAAATTTCTAATTCATTATCCAACGCTAAATAAACATTAGCCAGCGTCTGTGCTTCGATGCCTTGAGCTGCATCAACAACTAAAACAGCGCCTTCACAAGCTGCTAAAGAACGCGATACTTCATAGGTGAAATCCACATGACCAGGCGTATCAATTAAATGGAAAATGTAGGTTTCACCATCTTTTGCTTCGTAATTCAGACGAACCGCATTGAGCTTAATGGTAATCCCACGCTCCCGCTCCAAATCCATGGAATCCAACGTTTGTGCTTGCATTTCACGCTTCTCTAACGCATGCGTCTTTTCTAAAATGCGATCAGACAAAGTCGTCTTCCCGTGATCAATGTGGGCAATAATCGAGAAATTTCTCGTCCGTTTCATCTTATCTTTAATGATTTCTAAATCTTTCATCGCCATCTCAACTCCATCATCATTAGGCATTGGCATTCCTAATGGTAGTAGCTTCTCGTTGCACATATCCTCGCAAGGAGGCTGTGCTTAAATGCGACCCGACAGATTCTACTTCGACTTCATTTCGTGAAATCCGGGTCGTGCTTTAATTTTAACACAAATGGACGCTGATTTAAACTAGAAAATCGTTTTTATAACCAAGAGAGCGAAAAACTCCCTTTTTATCGGGAGTTTCAACGCCTAACATTTACATCACCATTTCCATTAAGCTTGCCATATCTGTTGGTGCTTCGCCACTTGTAATGATTTCTGTTAATTTATCTTCAATTTCAGGATCAATTTCACGTCCGACCATCGCACCCACGCTACGGATTAAGTTACGCACATCTTCATCATCAGCTAGATCCGTTTGCGCTGCATCTGCTGCCATATCCATCACATCTTCCTCATCCACTTCAACGTTTGCGCCAAACTGCTCAAAAATATTGTTAATCATCTCCAACACACCTTTCACTTACTTATCTAACAACAGTATATGCAAAAATGTTAGGCTGGTTCACTTTTTGTAGCTGACTTTTCTAACAGAGCCATCATCACCTCTCTTTCTAAAATCATCGAAATATGGTATACTTTTAGAATGAGCGGATCTAGAGCATCACAACATAAGTAACCACGCCTATTCATGCGTCTCATTTCCAACGACTGCGTCAACTCGTCCTAACGTACCGACATTGGTACGAGTCGTCCTCGTTTCCTTGTATTTGAAAATGATACACGCCAATATGCGCTATTACTTAC
>WRKJ01000013.1 GCA_009778135.1 Defluviitaleaceae bacterium | reverse complement strand
AGTCACCAGTGAATGTCCGATTAAAAATTGGGAAGCGATTGAAGTCAGATTCAAACAAATGCCGACAGACCATGACAAACTTAACAAAAAGCTACATTCCTTATATCGTGAGGTCATCCGAAGGCATGGTAAGTTAAGCGTGAAACCTGTCTATATGCCAGAGCATGACTGCCATTATATTCAAATTTCAATTGAAATGAAAAAGGAAGATATCATCGGTTAAATCCGATCATCTTCCTTTAACAGTTTTTGAGGTAATTTGGGTTCTCCAATGAAAAGTACACTCCCTGGTGTGTAAAGCATTGGCATGATTACCAAGAATGCCGCCATTTTTGTTATTATTTCTTTCTTTTTAGACATGATACACGCACCTCCCTTCCAACCAATTTTAAAATGACTAAGTCTGATCAATCTTCCTTACATTTTTATTATAACCAAGATGTATCAAATTTTCAACTACTGCGGCTTGTCATCAGTAAAGTTTATGAATTAACCGCTTTAAAATGACCACAATTTTATCAAAAAGTAACAAAATAGGTGCATTTTATTTTAATTTAGTCATTTATAACTGCAGTTGAGATGATCGAAGAACTCAATCCAGATATGCATTACCAAATTTATACCGAGCTTGCGAATAAGTAACGAGGCTTCGGCGGGCTTGAATAGGAAAAAGAATGGATATAAAATAAAATTTTAAAATTACTCAAATTCAATATCTTCTTGCACTTTTTGATTAATATCAATTCTAGCTTGAACATCTAATTCAGCAACTAGCCAGCCGTTTAGAGTGCAATTTTTAATAAATTCATCAATACGGTTAATACCATCAATAGCTTTCAACGTTACTACTACCCCAAAACGAAGTCCAATCCCATCTTTTGGATTTAATCTGTTACTAGTCGTAACTTCCATACCCCAATTCTTCCTATTAAAAGATTTCTTACTGCCCGACCGATTGGTGAATTTTTCTGCAACATATTTCACATTATCCCATTTTCTAAATTCAATTCGTGCATCACCTTCTAAAAGATAATTCCTTTCATCTTCTATACTGTCTTGGTTTTGCTTATCACCACTACGTGCTTTTATCCTGCCATTATCTTGAATTCTTTCAAATTTAAGATGTAGTTCTGTATTGGTGTAATCAACTCCTTGTGTCCGCTCACAAACGGGGAAATAACACATGGTGGCTCTGGTAACGTAAGGATATTTGTCACCTTTAAGAGGGACTGGAAAATCATAGTTATAAGTATTCCATTTCTCACTTATGTCTGATACTAAAAATTTAATCTCATCTGCTTTTGTTTGAACGATGTCATCAATCTTGATAGGCACGACTCCATGTCCGTAAAGAGCAACTTCCTCTGGAGTTGGTTTTTCGTTCCAACATCTCGCAGCATCAATAATCATTGCTTTGGCAATTTCTCTATTTAAACCTAAAACATCAATTAAGTAAGACAGTTTACGGGCAATCCATGGTGCAGCATAGGACGTTCCTGAAACTTCTCCACCACCTAATGGCTTGCAAACTTTAATATACTGTTCTTCACTTCCGCCATAATAACTAACATCTGGTTTTGCAAAAAATGATAAAGCTAATCCTTTTCTTGTGTACTTTGTTGATAACCCACTTTTTGTCACTGCATTTACGACCATGCTATTAATCGAATCCGCAGGAGAACCGATTTTAATAATATTTGCACTCGGTTTGTTTGTTCCTGCAACGACAAAAATCACATCATTTTCATACTGAATTTGGTCTAATACTGCAGCTTCAGCAGAGATGAAATTATCATTAATTTCTTGATTGCTTCCCAGAGAAATATTCCAAACTTTGATATCAGGATTATTCATAATAATTTCTTTAATCTTCTTAATAATTGTGAAAGATGAGAAGCTTGAAGCAGTTGCAACGCCAAAATGACGCACTTTAAATCTACCACAACCATCGTCAAGCCATGGATTTAATCTTGCACCATCTACAATAATAGATGACACTGCTGTACCATGATTATAGTCAGCTGTCGTCTTTGGAATATTTTCATCAACCATATCATAGTATTCAACCCATTTGCTAAAGTAGACCTGTTCGTCAAATAAAGTATCGATGACACCAATGGTTGGCTCTATGGAAGGGGATGGCATAGACAGGATTTCTTTCGGATATGCTTTGATAAAATCATCTGGAGATAACTCTAATAAGTCGGATGTTGCCATTGAAACGAGATAAGGGGCTTTTTCAAATAAGAGCTTTACTTGATTTTCATCTAGAAATACCGTGTTTTTTTCTAAAATTCTTGCTGATAAAACATCAATTCCGATTTTTCTCAGCAGTGTTTTGGTATCTGTGCGTGTATCAAATAACGTGATAATACTGTGCCTTAATTGAGGTGTTGCCTTTTCCACTTCAAAATTATCAATGTAAGACGCATCAGCAACGACCTGTTTAAATCTCGACTTTTTTAATAGAGAGTGTTCGAAACGAACGGTTCCCTTCTTGTTTTTCTTCTGATTACCAAATACTATTTCACTATCAAAAATAGATTTATCAATTCTACCTTGAAAGCTTTCATCTAAAATCTTAATTGTTTGAGAAAGGAGCTCAATGCTGTAGTCCAAGTCTTCGATGTCTAGAAAATAAGTAATAATATGCTTGTTTTTATTTTCGTTGTACTTAGCTCCAACCACAGCATCGTTGGACTTATTACCTTTAAACAACCCTGAAATACGGTTACTTTTTGCAGCAATTTTATTGTAATGAACGCTAATTAAAATCCCTTCAAAGGGTTGATTTTCTAGTTGCCAAAAAGCTTTAATGTTTTTTAATTGAGCTTGCAAGTTAATTAATTGTTCACTTGTTACTATTTTTTGACTATTCATAGAAGCCCCGCCATTCTGATTGCTTTTTGCAGCTTGAATAAATCTCTTGCCTCTTAGTTCTAATACGTTATTCCTCTTATTCACTATCATTAGCCACTACCTCCTCATTCAGTTTCCTAGATACAGTACTTTTAGATTCACCTTTGAGCTTTTCGATTTCTCTGACTGTAAAACCTTGAGCATGAAGCTGTGTAATATCAGTTTGTTCAAGGTTTCCAATCAAATTATTATAAAGTCGTCTTAGATAGTCGTTACCTATAGTTACATCACTAAAGGCTAAAGATGTTTTAATTAAATTTTTTAATTCTCCCGGATAAGGAAGTTCATCAGCTACTTTTAATATCTTTCGAAATAATCTCGTGTCTTTTGAAACACCTTTAAAATTTTTAATGAAAGATACAAAGTAATGTTCAGCCACTTCTACTAAATCTTTTTTGCTATACCTATTGAAATTAATCACTGCATCAAAACGCCTTGTCAATGCTTTATCAAAATTTTTATACAAGTTTGTTGCTGCAATGATAACAATTTCTTTGTTTAAATCTGTTAGTCTATCTAACTCTCTTAAAATAGTTGAAGTAACACGCCCCATCTCACGTACATCATTACTATTTACTCTATCAAGTGCAATCACATCTATTTCATCAAACAATATAACTATTTTATCAGCGTGTGGAATCATGTTTATTTCAGCAAATACATTAGCAATGTTTTTATTTGTTTGTCCCAACTTACTATCAATTAAGTTATCAAAGTCAACATAATACAATGCTCTGTCAAGTAATCTAGCCACATGCTTTGCCGCCTCTGTTTTGCCACTTCCTGGAAATCCTTCAAACAAAAATTTATTAATACCTATGTTATGGTTTACAGCATTAATAATCCCTTTTATATCGTCAGATAATTCTAAAGGTAAATTTAAGGGTACAAGTGCTTGAATATCTATTTGCTTTAGAAATTCACTTTCGAAATCGCTACCTTGTGGCGTATATAAATTTGATTCTGCAATTAAGCTCATAATATATTCAGCTAGTTGATAGTCACCAATGCTATCAAAATGTCTTGCTATACTTATGGATTCATTTCTAAAAGAGTTCTCGTTTTTTTCAACATGATATTTAATCAGATTCAATATATTTTGTTTTTTCATGAGTAGCAGACCTCCAATTCTCACATAAATTAGTATAGCACACATTGGGACAAAATGATACAATAATGGGACAAATTTGTTGTCTATTTTAAAATTTTATTTTATATTCATTCTTTTTCCTATTCAAGCCCGCTTACAGAAGCCTCGTTACTTATCGCAAGTGGAGTTAGCCATAAAGATTTTTTGATACGACCCTTTGAGACAAGGATTCCTACTTGAATTACAAGGTTTATCATCTTTGATAGGGAATGGTTTTAGCTTTTACAAGTTTCATCAGCTGATAATGTAGTAGTAGTTGAACTAGGTCGTCCAGTTTCAAACGGTAAAAAATCAGTTTGTATAAGTTCATCTATAAACATAAAACCCGAAATATCCAAAAGCTCTCGCCTTTGCACATTTCGGGTTTTGGTTTGCATAGTCATCATATAGAAAATATCAATTAAAGATTTTAAAGTCCTGTCGGTTCACGAAAGCAAATCTTCCTTTTTCATTTCAATTGAAATTAAAATGACCACAATTTTATAAAAAAGTAACAAAATAGGTGCATTTTGATGATTTGATAAAATACGACATATAGTGACAAATAATGAGTAGAAGGATGATCAATATGGGGCGTCATCTGGGATGTTCTTTCTTCAGAACTTACACTATATACATAACAAAAAGGAGGTATGTTCATGCAAACAGCATTAACAAAAGCAGAAGTCATCGATATTTTAGCACAACACATTTTGATCCAAGAAGGTAGAGATGCATTTATCCGGGATGAGATACTTAAAAAGTACGACGGTAAACCTTATTACGATCATGAGGTGC
>WRKJ01000012.1 GCA_009778135.1 Defluviitaleaceae bacterium | reverse complement strand
GCAATCGTTTTTGAGAAGGATCTTTAAAGCAACCCTCAAAAGGAAATTTAAAAAAATCAAATTTTATCCTACAAATTTTTAAATTTTGTGGTATACTATTGTATGACGAAATTTGGAACTCATGTTTAGACAAGTTAACTGTCTCTCATCAAAAAAACGCAGCTGTCGATTTCCACGATTAAAGTTTCGCAAAACAGTCTTTTTTTAATGCTTAGCTTCAAAGGAGTGCCCACATGTAATGAAAAAATTAAATGACGATCCCTTACACCCACTTGATTCCAACGTTACAGGACGATCAAAACTTTCAAGTAAGTGTCAAACCATCCAATCAAATCAACCACGATTCGATGCGCACACGACCTTCCAAAGGCTAGATGATGAAGAACGACGACGCTTTGAAAAATTTTTCGATCATGATGCTGATCAACCTGCTCCTAAAGTCTCTGCTGTTGACATGACCAAGACTGATTCTGAGCCGCTGCGACTTATTTCCAATCAGCATCCTTTACAAGTTTCCCAATTGGAAAAAGATTTGCGCCAACAACAAGCGCATGATGACACCTTTGGAAACATCACCCATGAGACCGCCTATCCACATGAAGAAGTCGAAGATGAGGATTTAATTTATCTCGAAACGCTATTGAAAACGGGAACAGTCACGCCAACAAATTTTGTTTCAACCCCAGAGACTTTAAGCGACCTTTTTGATGAAATCGTCGGTAATGAAAAAATATCCATCTCAAATTATAAACCTTCCATTTTCGATGCAAATGTACAGTCGATTTTCGATGAAGCATCCGTTAACGTCCCATGCTTACGACCACAAGAAGGATCACCCTTTGAAGCAGACGACAAACGACTCAACATGCAAGTAAACGAGACGATCGCAAGCACAACCGATGAGACACAACATGCGGTGCAACTTACACTTCCTGCATCATCTGATGCGCACACTTCTTTTCATTTCGAACTGCCACCGGCGCCGCCAGTGCCAACCTTTGCCACCTCCCCGATGCCCGTAGAAATGACGCAACCCTCGGATGTTGTTGACAAAAATGGGCAAGACGATCCTGATGAGGCTATTAAAGACGACGCTCAGCATGTCATTTCAGACATTAAAAAGAAAAAATTAACCTTACGTATGTTCGACACTGCACTTATATTGATCGTGATCATCAGTTTAATTATTTTGATCATCCACTTCACAGATGGGTTACCTTTTACAGATGGGTTGCCTTTTGACATCTCATTTTAGATAGGATTTGATTTTATGGATAAGTTTATACAAATTGCAATTGACGGTCCTGCTGCTGCAGGAAAATCAACGATTGCGAAAATAATGGCCCAAAAGCTCGGCTATGTTTATGTCGACACAGGTGCTATGTATCGTGCCATTACATGGGCATCAATTCATCATGACGTTGATCTTGACAATGAAAAAGCGATCATGGCATTGCTATCTGAAACGCGCATTTCACTTGCACCAGGGGGCAAAGTCTCAGTCAATAACGTCGACGTGACTGAACAAATCAGAGAACCTGATGTGACAGCTAACGTTTCAAAGATTGCGACTTATGAAAGCATTCGTGAAGCGTTAAAAGCGCGTCAAATTGCGCTTGCTGATGCTGCCAATGTGATCATGGATGGCCGTGACATTGGCACCCATGTCTTACCCGATGCCGATTTCAAGTTTTTTATGGTCGCCGATCCTAAGGTAAGAGCACAACGTCGACACGAAGAAAATAGAAGTCGTGGGATTGCATCCGACTTGGTTTCACTAGAAGCAGACATTAAAAAACGTGATGAAATGGACGCTAATCGCAAACATGCCCCGCTAAAACAAGCAAACGATGCAATTTTAATTGATACAAGTGCACTTTCTATTCACGAAGTGGTAGACAAAATGGTAGGTTTTGTATTAAAATAGAGGTTGTGCAAATTAATCAATACAAAAGCTATAGAGTGATATAGCTCATGCGAGTTTGAAGAAGGATTTCTTTTGGGTCGCATGAGCTATAAAAAAGGAGAGAGTTTTACAATGGCTGAAATGACAATGGAAGAATTAATGAATTTAGAAGGAATGCGTGTACCGACTGTCGGTGATGTGGTAACAGGTAAAGTTATTGCCATTGCCGGACAAGAAGTAACGGTTGATATTGGTGGAGGAAAAGATGCAACGATTTACTTAAGTGAATTATCTGCTGATCACATTAGTTCTGCAAATGATGCTGTAAGTATCGGTTCAGAAATTGAAGCAGTTGTTAAAAAAGTAAGTGATGAACAAATTTTACTATCCGTTAAAGCAGTGGCCATTCGTGCCCAAAATGCTGCGATTGAAAAAGCATTAGAAGATGGTTCTGCGCTCGAAGCAACCGTCACACGCATTGTTCGTGGTGGTTTACTCGTCGACTTAAATGGTGTTGAAGCTTTTTTACCTGCGAGTCAACTTGATGTGCGCTATGTTGAAAATCTGGATTCATATATGGGACAAACATTTAAAGTTAAAGTTGAATCCATTAAACGCGGTCGTATTGCCGTTACCCGAAAGGAGTTAATCGCAGCTGAGCGTGAAGCAGCAAAAGCGCATGCTTTGACATCGTTAAATATCGGCGATCGCGTCGCTGGTAAAGTGGTTCGTATCACAACTTTCGGTGCATTTGTCGACTTTGGTGCCGTAGAAGGATTGGTTCACTTATCTGAAATTTCACATACGCGTTTCAAAAAGATTGAAGATGTCTTAACCGTTGGTGATGACGTTCAAGCTGAAGTAATCAAAATTGACAATGATAAAATTGGTTTGTCCATTAAAAAAGTTTTACCAACGCCAATTGAATTATTTGACAAGACACATCAAGTCGGTGATGTACTGGTAGGAAATGTTGTCAGTGTTCATGATTACGGTGCGTTTGTTGAAGTTGCACCCGGTGTTGAAGGACTTGTTCACACTTCTGAATTATCTTGGGAATCGGCACGTGCTAAAGTGTCAGACTTCTTAACCGCTGGTAAAAAAACAAACGTTAAAATTATTAATATTAACGTGGAGTCTGGACGTGTTGCTTTATCAATTAAACAAATTGAAAGTGATCCTTGGGACGCTTTAGCCCTCACCGTTGGTGATGTTGTCGTCGGTAAAGTAGAAAGTTTAACACAAATTGGTGCCTTTATTAACATCGCACCTTATATTGATGGACTTTGTCACTTTTCAGAAGCTTCTTGGTCCACAGGAACACGTTTAGAAGATTTGGTTAAAGTCGGTGATGACGTTCAAGTCAAAGTCATCTCTTTAGATAAAGAACGTAAACGTGTCGGCTTATCTTTGCGCCAAGTGACATCAAACCCATGGGATGACTTAACTGTTAGACGTGGTGATATTGTAACAGGTACCATCGTTAATTTAAACAATCGTGGTGCAGAAGTCCAAGTTGCTGAAGGTGTTGTTGGCTTTTTACCAATTGGACAAATTACAGAGCGTCGCTTAAATCATCCAAACGAAACGTTGTCAATGAATGAAGAGATCCAAGCTAAAGTCACTCATTTTGAACCGAATAGCTATCGTTTGGAGTTAAGTGTTCGTCAAATTGCTGAAGATGCTGAAAGAGCAGATTTTGATGCTTATATGAAAGTTCAAAATCAAGAAGTATCGGAGTCAGCAGAAACACTAGGCGACTTATTTAAAGATACATTTAAAAACTTAGTCTAGTGCATGAAATCATCAATAAGTGACTTCATGTTAGAAGTGTCATAACAAATTGTAACACACCGCACCATGTTTTCTATTTTTCACCAGGGGATCACCTGTTATCGTCAAAATTAAAAATCCAATAGCATCCATTTTATCGAAATTCTACTGGATTTCTTAGTATAAAAATTAAAAGGATAGACGATACTAAATCTAAAGGAGAGATTTTTCATGCCTAAAAAAGAATATCGTCACACTGAATATGCCAAAGCTGCCAAAAAGAGAGCACGGGCAAAAATAGTTAGAGTCGGATTTGAACTCAACATTCCTCAAACAGAAATGGCTAAAAAATTCGATGTCGAAGCTCATGGTGCCACTAGCATTCATACATTGGCTAAAAAATTGTTGTTAGCATATTTAGAAGAACATCGTACTGATCAAGAAGAGGAAGTAAAAGCAGAGGAACAAGTTGATAACGGAGAAGAAGAAAAAGGAAACACCGATTAATTTTCTGAGTATCCTATCAAAAATTTGTATTAAAAGGATGTCGTGACGCTGCTACATTTTTAATGATAAAAAGCAAGGAATAGGATTTCTCTCTCAAAAGAGCTTGATACCTATCACTTGCTTTTTTTATTTTATTTGCCAACTGATAAATCGTCGCTTTTCTTTTTTTTCATCAAAGCGAGCATTGCACCCATTTTAGCTAGTGCGATACCTGCTAAAGTATTATTTCCAATAACTGTACCTGTCTGTGGCAATGATGGTAGCGTTGGTGCTGGATCGGGTTCTGGTGCTGGATCGGGTTCTGGCGTTGGGGTTGGATCGGGTTCTGGCGTTGGATCGGGATCCAGGGTTGGCGCTGGTGCTGGTTCGGGTTCTGGCGTTGGATCGGGTTCTGGCGTTGGATCAGGTTCTGGCGTTGGATCAGGTTCTGGCGTTGGATCAGGTTCTGGCGTTGGATCAGGTTCTGGTGTTGGATCAGGTTCTGGTGTTGGTTCGGGTTCTGGCGTTGGTTCGGGTTCTGGCGTTGGTTCGGGTTCTGGCGTTGGAGGCTCTGGGGCTGGGATTGGAGGCTCTGGGGCTGGGATTGGAGGCTCTGGGGCTGGG
>WRKJ01000011.1 GCA_009778135.1 Defluviitaleaceae bacterium | reverse complement strand
AAAATATCAATCACTTCTTTCACTTCACTAAACAGTTTTGATGCCCAAATCGACACTGATTGACCACTTTTCAAAACAAATACAATATTCTCATCAAACAAACCACCAATTTTTAACTCACGAATGTGGCTTATTTTAATGAGTTTAAAGCCCCATTGATAATAATAAAAATGCTTATCTGTTATTAAAATTGCCTCTTCTCCTCCACCAAGCCAAGTAAGATCTTTGAAAAAAACAACTTCTTCATTTTCAATAGGAGCGTTCCGCTTAACAAGGATACTCTTAAAAGTTTCAAAGGCTTTTCCATCAATGCCACTAAGTACTAAAATACGCTTATCCCTAAAATTCACATAAGACTTGGAGATTAAATCTCGTTTCTTTTGTGTAAGTTTACTCATACCAATCCCTCATTAATTTATATTTATCAAATGCCAAGTAAGGTTAGGAAATTTCGAATAATCATAATAATTCCAATCAATATTGCAACCTTATTCCATTTTTTCTCTTCTTCTGCTCCTTTTTTATGATCTAACATGCCCCAAACAATTAATCCTACCCCAATCGCTATACTTACAAATGTAAGTTCCTGTAACACTTCTGATGATAGAATATTATCTATCATATTTGTAAGGTTAATATCAAAATCAAAATTCATTTTTAACACACTCCTCATCTATTCATATTTAAAAAACTTGACCGACAGTACTCCAAAAATAACAGTAAGAACTATGACCCCAATCAATTCATGACCACTAAGCAAGCTTGCACCTGTCCAAGCAGATTGTAGTAAGTTTGTCGCATAAAAGACTGGAAAGTTTTGCACAACTGATTGCAATATATCTGGTAAGGTTTCTAAGGCAGGAATGATGTTGATTAAGAAAATAAATCCGAAGAACACGATAAACAAAGCACTTTGAGAATGTTTAGAATCCTTTAACATATTGGCTACAAACATACCCATAAAGTAAAACATCAAAAATGTTAAAGTCAGCATGGAGATAAAGGCAATCCAGTTTCTATTTATCAAACTTACATCGAAAATAACAGAACTTACAGCTAAAAATATCACAGTGAACACCAATACAACGCCAAGCCTTGATACTATGCCAGTGAAGATATAAGTGACAGGTTTAACAGGTGTCATTCTCAGTCTTCGTAAAAATTTAATCTGCCTTGAATAAGCATGACTAAAAGCAGAATCCATAAAACACAGTGCCATGACTGCAATTGTTATAGACAGAGGCATTGATATATCCATAAAGTGGTGTGTTTCGCCACCTAATGTTAATGTTTCAGGTGCAAAAAATAATTGAATCAACGGTAATGCAAATCCAAAAAATAAAATCAAAGGTTCTCTAAAAAGTAGTAATAAATGGTATTTAATCATTCCTAATTTCATTATGCCACGACCTTCCCCATACAATTTTTCACAAATTCTTGCAGACTGCTACAAGCATATTTTTCTTTAATCTCATCTGGTGTTCCATTTTCAAAAATAACGCCATCTTTTAAGAAATACACCTTGTCACAAAGGGCTTCTACCTCGTCCATATAATGGCTGACAATAAAAATAGTTTTCCCTCTGCTCTTGTTAAGCATTTTTAAATACTGCTGAACATCATCTCGTGTCGTTGCATCTAAACCAGTCGTTAATTCATCAAAGATGAGCATTTGTGGATCATGAAAAAGCGATAGCAGAATACTCAACTTTTGTCTTTGTCCACCCGAAATTCTATCAGAGCGATTGTTCATAATTGGTTCTAGCTCTAAAATCTCAACCAACTCATCTAAATCTGACTTAGCACCACCGTAAATGGATTTCCATAGATTAATGATTTCTTTCACTTTTAAACGTTTATCAAATTGTGCATCTTGGGTTTGTACGCCAATATGGTCAAAGATTTTATTTTCTTCAAAATCATAACGAATCGTTCCACCATTAGCTTCCTTTACTTGGCAAATAATATCTATAAGCGTCGACTTCCCCGAACCATTTCTGCCAACCAATGCGGTACAGGTTCCTTTTTCGATAGACAAGTTTATTCCTTTTAAAACCTCCTTGCCATCATAACTTTTCTTTAAATTTTCAACGTGAATCATAACTGCATGCCTCCATTCATTTTGCAATCTGTGGACTATTATACGGCATAAAATTCTCCCTGTCCCTTACTTTCCCACAAGAGAGCCATTTTGAAGGTTAAGAGAGCCAATAGGGCATATCAAATGTTTGAATATAGGCGGGCGCTCGTGTTATAATAAAAGTATTAAGAAATGAGGAATCCCATGAAAGTCGATATTAAAATTAATCCTGAACTAACAGAAATAACCCACGTTATTCATGCTCCTAAAATGACACCAGAATTAATGAGTTTAATAGAAATCCTAGAAGCAACGGTCGATAAAAATGATTTGCTTGTCGGTAAAAAAGACGACAAATTCTTCGTTGTTGAACCAGAAGAAGTGGACATCATTCGCACTGAGGCTGGGGAAGTCAAATTATACACCAACAAAGGAGAAGCATATGTCATCACAAAACCACTTCATAAAATTCATGAACAACTCCCCAATAACTTTGTCCGTATATCAAAATCAACTATTGTTAATATCAATAGAGTAGATCACCTATCTAACTCATTCAGTCGTACCATGCACATTGTTATGAAAAATGGCATAACTGACTACATTTCACGGAGCTACCTAGGCGATATCAAAAAGCGCCTAGGTATATAGGAGGATGGACATGTTCAAATTAATTAAAAAATACCTACTAGAGGGCATTGGTTGGGGGTGCTTTATTCTCGTAGTCAATATCATTTATCTCAATTTAACTAGCCCTGAAACTACCTATCAGGTCATCGAAAGTTTTCCGACCACAGCCCTTTCAACCATCCTCTCTGTAATGGGAATTGTCTCTACTTTGATTGTTTATGAAATAGAACGGTTGCACATTGGACTGAAATTGATAATCCATTCTATCTTAGCAATTGGCATCTTATTAATTGTTGGATTTAGCTTTAATATGGATTATACTCAAAATCTTAGGGATATCCTTATTAACATTTTCAGCAATATGCTGATACTTCTCATCATTTGGACTGCCTACTACATGAAAGAAAAACGAGAAATCAAACAAATCAACGAAAAACTTTTGGAAAAAAGCTTAGAAATAAAATCGGACACTGAATAATCAAACTACTCTCTCAAATTTTTGCTTGATTATTTTGAGCAACACATTTTAAAGTTTAGCTTATTGACATGTCAATCTATTATAGATAGGAAGATATGCGCCAGCATTTCATCTTTGAAATATGCCTTTATATAAGCAGATAACTTAGTAATTTTATAACGAGTGGAGAGATTAGCTGGAACGTGAAGCGGAAGCCAAGCATCTTTTTGCTTGGTTGGAGTAGTGGCAGATAAGACCGTAACGGACAAATTTTCAAAACTTTTTTATCAACCATTTAGACAAGTACCAACTTTTGAAATTCTAAGATGAACAACTTTGTATTTTCCCTTTCCATTCTTAACCAGTTTGCCAACTACCAGCGAGTAGCTTTCTTGTAGATGGTGTTCGATTTGCGACTATGATTTTATAGCTGATACTTTGACATTCAATCAGAAAATACTTGTACCAGCTCATCAGTATCAACTCTAAATCTTCTGTAAAATTTGAAATGATTGACTGGAATAGCACGCCATAGACAAATTAGACACGTCTTTTCAGTGGCTAATTTTCGGTGTGATATTTTAGGCAATCAAGAACCGCAAAAAGATTTTTAAAATATTTTGATGCGACCATGTAGAATTAGATTTCCAGTTGAATTTCAAGGATAATCATTTTTAACAAGGAATGGCTTGGGTTGATACATAGCTTTCCAGTTCCTCATGGGCGAGTTCGGCAAGGTGTTGTAGTTTCAACAGATACATTATCAGCCTGTACAAGTCCATCAATAAACGCAAAAACACAAATCTAAGTGCATGAGCAATTAGGTTTGTGTTTTTGGTTTGCACAATATTTCCATAGCCAAAAGATTAAAATAACTTATTGTACCAATTACTTTTTGCAGATAAAAACCTTAAAACTTCGACTACCTCATCTGAAACGATTTCGTAAAAGAGTAAGTAATCGCCAATCACAAAATATTTGATATTAGTTTCTCTATCTACCCGTGCCGATAAGTTAGCACCCATCTTCGGGCTAGTCTTTAATAAAGCAATTCTTTTGCTAACTTCTTTCTTAAATTCTTCAATGTTGCTTTCATAGGCATTGAACTCTTTCTTTCTCGCTACGGCTACATCTACATCACTTCTGAATATTTTGGGAACATTGACCTTGAAATCACTCATTGTCATACCCCCAGACTTTTGATAAATTCATCTGCTGTCATTGTAGGCTCATTCTTTAATGACCACTTGCCCTTTTCAAGCTCTGTAAATAGTTCTGCCTCGGCATAAGCCTTTTCTATCTCAGATTGAGTTACAATAAAAGTGACTTCTCCTGTTTCATCTTTTAATTTTTTGGAAAAACTCTCTAAAAAATTGATTATTTTATCAGCACCGCTTAGTCTATCTAAATCCATTTCCACTTGACATCACTCCTTGTTAAAATATATTATTACACAATCACAAAAAGGCAATACGAAATTTTTTTATTGCCACTTAGGCACAAGTTTGGTTCTTCTTATACTTATATCACAGTCCCAAACCACAAAATTTAGGGTGGTACAGTGTTTATAATTATACCATTTGTCGGTTTTAATGGCTACTATTTTTGCACAACTAAA
>WRKJ01000010.1 GCA_009778135.1 Defluviitaleaceae bacterium | reverse complement strand
CGACGGTAAACCTTATTACGATCATGAGGTGCTCATGAATATTTACCATGACATTAGTTTAGCCTATTTCAAACTTGGTGTTGAATTTGCTGACTTATTGAAAAGCTGAAAGGGGTGGGATCAAAATGATTCACTTAGGAAGAAGCCCAGATTTTGCCCGAGAGCATCCATGGATAATTGCTTTAATCATCACATTGGGCATTATCTTCTATTTGATTGATAAACTTAGCAGAAGAAAATAAGCCAATTGACAATTCATTTTTCTTGACATCGTACGAAACTAATGATAACCTATCTAAAACATTGAAAGTTAGCTAAAAAAATATTATAATAGACATCGTATTTAGAGATAAAAACACCTGTTATTCATATAGAATAAAATTTTAGGATAAGGAGATTTACTTTATGGATACTGTCATTCACTATAAGACAAGTGAATTCTTAAAAGGCATCTTATTGCGTCAAAATGTTAATAAAAGTGACTTGCCTATCTATCATGTTGACACGACAAGATTAGTAAATAGAGCAATTAATGACCGCAATAAGCCGTATGTAAATAATATGATAGAAACGTTACTCCAAATGGATTTTGCCATTAAAGACTACACCAATATATCTGGAATCTACAAAGATATGATAGGTATCTCTAGATTTGAGGAGCTAACAGACAGCATAGAAGCAGGTAATATTGAAAATTCCGAAGAGATTTTATTTTTCTTAGAAAATAGAAAAAGTTTTAAAGAAGGTATAAAACGACAATATTTATTAAATGCTAAAGCAGCGCTTGAAATTCTGAAAAAATCTAAAATCAACTTGATTTTAAGTATACTTGAAGATGCGATGGTTAAGAGCTATAAGAATTTTGATATTAATCATATTAAAGCAGTATTATATATGCCACAAGAGATTGCTATTTTACATACGCTAGCTCAAGCATATAGCACATATGGCTATTTGAAAGAAGCAAAGGAATTATTCCTAATTATTTATGAATGCATAAACAATCAAGCGATTGAGTACGATAATAAGGATTTTTTATGTGTTAACATATGTTTAGGATTAGTTAAGGTTTTAACGGAATTAAAAGAATATAAAAAGGCTTTTAAAATATTGCTGTCATGTCAAACTACTTCTCTAGAGAGATGCAATGGGTATAAATCTTATGAGCTCGCTCATCTAATGGCGAATATTTTAACGAGGAAAAATCAAATAAGCAGGGCTAAAGAATACTATAAAACTTCATATTTTGGATATTTATCTGTAGGTAGAAAGTCCGAAAGTGAGCATATTTCTATGCAGTATAGAAAAATCTATCATGAAGAATTAGAAACATATGAATTGACAAATTTAAGTTTCTCTAAAATGGGGTTAAAATCTAGTAGAAAAGGTGATTCACCAGACTATAGTCATATTGGTGAATTACTTAAACATTTTAGATTTAATAAAATGTCTCAAGCACAACTTTCTTATGGTATTTGTAGTCAAAGTAATTACAATAAGTTAGAAAATGGAATGATAGAAACAGGTCTTTACCAAAAAGAATGGTTATTTCAAAGGGTAGGTAGATATCCATACTATTACACTTATAATTTTGTTAGTAATGAAGAATGGGAAGTTTATAAATTAAAAAATAAGATTGACTTTCTAATATCAAGAGATAGATTTGAATCGGCTGAAAAACTAATTTATAAAGTAGAAAATAAGAAATTTTTTAAAACTGGTATTGGTTTACAATTTATAACGAGTGCAAAAATAATATGCTCATCAGTGTTAACGATTGATGAGCAGCTTGAACAATTCAAAGTTGCGATAAATATAACCATCCCGAAGTTTGATGAAAAAAATATTGAAGATTACTTTTTATCTTATGATGAGATAAAGTTAATAAATCGAATAGCTGCTTGTTATCATAATAAAAAAAATTATCGTAAGGTGGTTAATATAACAGAAGCTTTACTTAGTAATTTAGATAAAAATTACATAGATGACAAAGCAAAATTTCGGCTCTATGTAACATTACTTTTTAATTACTGCGATGCGATGTTAGAATTAAATGAGTATAGTGAGACAATGTCACTAGCAATCAAAGGGTGGAACCTGTCATTAGCATATAATTTTTTTATCCATTTGCCTAAATTCGCTTTAGTAATAGCAAAATGTTACCTTTGGAGGAATGATCATACAAGTAGTTTAGCTTATATCTCATTATCCTATTACTTGAGTCTACTCACTAAATCAGAAACATATAGCGAAATTGCCCTTGAATTTGCTATAAATAATTTTGGTGTAAGGTTTTCATAAAATTAAAAACATAGGAAAGCTAATTCGGGAGCGTTTCCTATGTTTGGATATTTTTATTATTTTTTTGCCATGCTTTTATTAACACGCCATGTACTGAAAAAGCTAATACAGTTATAACAAGAAAGATTAAAACAAGCCATTGGTAATAAAATCTTCCAATTAAAATTAAAAGCAATGCGGAGAAAATAGCGCCAATACCAAGAGACGTTTCATAAAACAAATTACTTTCCATGACAAATTTTTCACCATTACTCCAATAACTAGTTGCACTTAATCTCGTTTTTTCTTCTTCCATAAAGATAAAACCTCTTGTTAACGTTCGTATGCCCATAAAAAGAATGACCCAAAATGGGGATTGATAGATAAGTAGTAAAAGTACGCTAATTACAGGCGTTACAATAGATATCCAAAACATGACGTTTCTTAAATTCGGAAACTTTCTGTAAATATATGAAGTAATAGCTTTTACCAAAGAAAAAACAGAGATTAAGATGCCTAGATTTAAATGACTGTTAAAAGAAATCATTACGAAGGCAGTTGTGAGTGCCGATATTATATCAGCAAAACCTGTTAAGAAGATGATGAGCCATAATTGTATCGTTTGCTTCAAATGGTTTTCTTGTTTTACAGCAGAGAAATAACTTTTGAAGTCTAGCTTGGTACTTTTTTCAATTTTAGGTTCGTGCTTAATTAAGAAGGTAGCTAAAATTTGAAAGATAACTACTGCTAATACAGCCATAATGATATGGAAAAAACTTCCGTGTTCTATAATTAATCCAAAAGTTACAGGAAAAATGAATTGAAGTATAGAAACAATAGACGTATATAATGCTAGAAATTTTAGCATTTTTTCACCTTTGGTTTTCTTGGCAATTATAAATTGGTATGAGCTAAAATAAAAACCAATGATAGCACCCCATACTAATCCTAGAAAAATATAGTAATACATTAAATGTTCGTGCATGATCAGTATTAAAACTAAGAGTAAAAAAGGTAGTATGCTTGCCAATCTTGTAACAAATATAGGTGTTTTTCTTTTACAGACTGCCCCCCCTATCATTTGAAAAATAAATACAAAAATAAAGTTAGCTAGACTAAATAATCCTAAAGTAACAAAGCTCTCTTGTGATAAAATAAAAATATGAGCGAGTAAAAATGTACTAACGAAAATTGAAACGATAGAAAAAGCTAAGTCTACTAATAAAAGACCTAGTTCGCTAGTATCATTAGTTTTAAATGTTAAAATTATATTTTTCAAAGATATTTCCTCTCCTCTTAACTTGGATAATCGCCTAAATACAGTTCTTCGTATTTAGATTTTGTTTTAGAATAACCCATATTAACTCCAAAGTTAAACATTCGAGAGCTAACAGAAATAAGAGGAAAATTAAGTCTAAGGAAATTTCGTGACCATTATTGTGTCATTATGTTTCATCTCCTTTGGGTGGTTGTATCATCATTCAAAATCTGCTTCTCAAGCTCATCAAAGAGTGCATCCATGTATGCCCATGCTTCTAGCGCATGACTGTCTGAAATCTCAGCTGTAATTAAATCATAAACGAGATTAGAAGCCTTGTTTAAATCTCTTCGAACTCTGTTGTTTCTGGCTGTTTGGTCACTTTCTTTAATATTGGATAAAATAAGTTCATCATGTTGAGTAAGTGGCTCAAATTGTGCCCCGTCATGAAACTCGCAACCATTGAGATAGTCATCTTTAATGATAATAAACGACGCCCCGTCCATGTTGACATGAACTTCCTTTGTAATCGTTGTGTTTACCATTTTGTATTTTTCTTCCATGTGAGAACCTCCCAAAATTGAAAGTTACTGGAATTTGTGCTATTATATTGATGCCTTATTTTGAACAGCCCTTACCTAAATCTTAGGTTGCAACTTTCTCGTGATGAAATTTGTTTTCCACATCACTCTTAGGGCTTCTTTCTGTAACTACGTTAATTTTCATGGTCGTGTCCTCCTTTCCTTTATGATGATTACAATTATAACTCATGATGACAAAAATATGAAACAAAGTCATACATAAAAAAATATTCATAACTTTGTCTCTAGGACATCTTTCTGATTTTGTTTTTTGAGTTGAATTACTACTGCATAGAAATTCAGTCTAGATCAAGTTGGTATCGTTTTAAATCAAGAAAGAAATGAGAATATTGCTGTTTTTATTGGTACTTCTATAGTACAATATGTAGTACCGGATTCAAAAAAAGAACCTCGACAATTGTAAGAACGTGGATTTACCTGTAAAATAATGATTGAGAAATCAAAGGTAACAGGGATTACCGCAAACA
>WRKJ01000009.1 GCA_009778135.1 Defluviitaleaceae bacterium | reverse complement strand
GGCTGGTAGAAAAATCACTATTAAGTAGAAAATTATGTTGCGACATTGAAAATCCATCTACTGATAACTAAAAATCAACTACGATAAAACAACTACCTTCTGTTTACATTCGCTTTTCACTTTACAGAATTTCCAAATAGGATTCATAATCTCTGAATTTATCATACACACCTACAGTATTGAGTAATTCAGTTATAAGAAGATTTTTGTTATCAGGATTCTTAATTGATTCTATATAAAGGCATAACAATTGTGTCGTTGTTAGTAAACACTGGTCTCGTTTTTGAGCGTATGGAAGTATTTGATTTGGAAAATCATCAGCTATTGCTCTATCCGAAATATCTTTTTCTCTAAAGGTGTTAATAATTAATAAACCTTTAGCCTCTCGACCATTAGTCTCTAAAAATTCAGAATTCCATTTTTCTAATTGAGCTACATGCTTTTCAGTAGCACTTTTTCCAACACCTTTAACTTCAGTGACTATATCCTGATTACCAAAAGTGAAAACTCCATCTGCCCGATTAATCTCTGTTTCCTTAGGTTCAAAACCTAAATCTAGCAGTAGCTTGAAGACAATTTTTTCTAATTGTTCTCCAGTTGCTGTTAGAAGTAACTTGTACTTTTCGAATTCTTTTAATTCATCTAACTTCTTCAGTCTAGCTTTTTGTAGTTCTTCGATTTGATTGTCAATTGAGTTAATCACATTACGAATTTTGAATTCATCTAAAATTCCATATTTTTCAGTCCATTTTGGCAGATGAAAATCATTGATATTCGCTTTTAAATTTTCGTGCAAATCATCTAAGGAGTTCAAAAATTTATTGACAACTTTCCTATACTTTTCAGTACTCAAACTTTCATAATTATCCGAGTCTACTAGAGATGGACCGACCATTAAATTACCTTTACTAATTTTGATATTAACAGCTACAATTTTTTCGGTAGCTAGTGCATAAGCAAGGGGCAATACATTATCTAATTTTTCAAATTCAAGGAAGGAGTTATACGAATAAGAAAAAACAGATTTTTCAAATATAGGTGCAAACAATGTGTTTTTAACTATCCGAATTTGTTCTCCAAAGTTTTTCAAATCTAGTTTGATTTTAAAAGGTATAATGTCTGTGAGTTTTATACTTTCAACAATTCTTGTAGTTGCTCTATTTCTTCCAGTTCCAGAATGCTCTCTTTTTCCTGTGTGTACGGAATACTGGTTCTCATCAGGAGGAATTACCATAATAGTTTTACCATATCCTAAGCATTCTGAAATTTGTTTATGCCGACGCTTAATGTCGTTTACTAATCTAAATGAGTCATTTTCACTAACTTGCTTCAGACCTTGAAATTCTTGGATATTTTCATAATAATCTAGTTCAAGTAAATATTGTCTGGCGATACTGTTCATATCAATAATAATAATATCGTAGTCAATTAAAGCAACACCACTGTCAAATTCTGCCACATCAATATTTCTAAAGTCTAGTTCGCCTAAATTTAGACCTAAACCAAGTATTCTATTTTTCATTTAAGCATCCTCCTCTCCGTGCTCAATTTCATTAAATATAGGAATTATTTTTTCGTTTACTAGAGAGCTCAGAAGTTCCATGCAAATAAAGGTATTTTCAGGAATATATAAATTCTCATTTTCACCATTCATTTCATCTGCGAATAGCTGTAAATACAGTGAATTAAGTTCATTCAACATTATGCTTGAGCTAATAGCGGGATTTGCCATGCCGATAGTTTTAGCATCAGGAAAAGAATCAGATAATATTTCTAGTCCCATTGCTGATGGATGGATAAGAATGTTAGGAAATTCATGATTTTTCCCTAATTGTCTCAAGGAAGTTTCATCTCCAGGTCTACGCATAAAGGTTTTGTGCGATTCTTTTACAATGGCACTAATCGAAACACGCTCGACTGTATCAAATCGCTTTGAAGAGTTAGCCCATTTGTAGTGGCTAGCTTCATTCTTAGGTTCTTTATTCGAGCTGTTTAAAAAAGCCAAAGCTAAGTTGTCACTATCTCCATCATGGAAAAGAAATTCAGCAACCGCCCATAGCTCATACAATATTCTATAATGTGCATACGCTCCATCAGGAAAGCCACTCTCAAGTAAACAGATTATTTCTGAATAAACCAGTATTCCACGAGCATTCAATAGGTATAAAGCTTTTTCAAGGTTTGTTTTTGTTGATATAAGATTGAACTCATTTGAAAGTTTATGGAATTCTTCGCACATATCTAAAGAAAAAGTATAATATCTTCGTAGCCATGCTAATCCACTTCCCCAAATTTCGGAAAATCGTTCTTGTTTTTGTAGTCGCTCATTTTTTTCTATCTTATCATCTTCCTGAATATGCTCAGATAAATTATCCATTAGTCTTTCTGAAATGGCTCTTAATTCAATTTCATACACTTCAAAAAATATATCGTTGTCTTCAAAAAAAGTGTTTGTTTCATCTTCGCTATTACCATTTAAACGCAGTTCTTCTGCAAGCAAGTCTGGAATCTTCTTGATATCCTCAGAAAAGTAAAATTTGTTCATATTCTGTGTCTCCTTATAAAGTATGGATATTTTCACCCAATTTTGAACACATCTAGTGTTTGATTCTATCCAAAAACACCTCCTCAACAAACATATCTCCTAACTTTCGGAACTCCTCATGATTTCTAAACATATGATGCTTTTCAGGTATAAACTCATCACCCCAGAATGCAATTATTTTATTTTCACTATTTCTGATTTGAATACTACATAAATTTTTTTCTGATTCATCATAGATATATTTATTAACTCGAAGCCCAACGATTATATTTTCAATTTCTTTCAAGGTAGAGTCGTCCTTCACATGTACCGTGCATCTATTTCCTAAATAATATGGATTTGCGATTACTTTGGTAATTTTTTGAATCCCGATATGTTCAGAATATCTTTTTCTCAGCCGTCTTTGCCGACTATAGTATTTCAAATAAAATAATAACCTCCTTCCAATTCCGTTGTTTAAATTAGCCAAAATTTCTACTTTCAACATTGAATGAATCAAGATTAAAATTGGAAGATTGATTATCCAAACAAGAATATCTAGCGAAAAAGAGAACCAGAATTCAAGTGTGACAGCATCACTAATATTTTGAATAAACAATCGAATTGATAGTATCAGTACAACTATCCCATAGAGAATAAGTAATCCATTGATAAATTTGTTCAAATAAACATATTCTTCTGCACCTTCTTTAGTTTCGGTTACACCTAACAGCAAACCAAAAAATAATAAGATGGGTACCGTTACAAATTCAATCCAAAAATTAAAAGTATAGCTGGAATGAATAAATAAAGGAATTGCAGGTAAAAATAATAACTTTTTTAAAGAATCTTTAATCGTCTTAGCCAGTTTCTTGCGATTCAGATATTCTATCGCTGGTAGCACACCAAACAACAGTATAATAAAATAGCCTAGAAGAAACCACATACTGAGACAAAATCTTAATGCAAAAGCAATAAAAAGACTCAAAAAAATCAAATTATATAACACCCAAACAATAAAAATCGGTTGATGAATTATTTCGACTAAAATCTTAGCAAATTCAGAAATTATATTATCTGACTCTTTATCTTTTTTAAGTAATAACCACGCAAGTATTAAACCAATTCCTATCCATATCGAAATTGCCAACTCTCTCGAATTCATCTATTTCCTCCTCTACCAATTTCTCAATAGTATTAATCCCTATGATATCAACATTTCTTTAGATATTATTTTACCAGATGACTGCAAAATACGCTATAGAAAAACAATGAAGATTAGCAACTTTTCTCAGAGTATAGATTTTTGTGCCATTTGTAGACTTGGTAGTTGTTTTATCGTAGTTGATTTTTAGTTATCAGTAGATGGATTTTCAATGTCGCAACATAATTTTCTACTTAATAGTGATTTTTCTACCAGCC
>WRKJ01000008.1 GCA_009778135.1 Defluviitaleaceae bacterium | reverse complement strand
CCCGTACGGTTTGGGTCAGGGGAAAAGGAAGTTGGCTCTGTAATGGAGATTAACAAATTGGCAGCCCCAATCGACTATCCTTACCTATTGACATTTTTTGACAAAAATATTCTTATTTATGTGGTGAAAATATTATAAATATCTATTATTTAACTGTAAAGTCTTGTAATAAGGACATCGTTATGCTAAACTTTTATTTGTAATTAATTACTTGCTTCAAAGGTGACCTGTTAGAAGTATAAATACCTATTACTTTATTTTTAAACTGGTTAATTTAATAATTAACTGGACAGAATTCTTTTATAATCTCATAAATACATCAGTATTATTGAGATTATAGAGTGTTGGCTTCTTTTAGCAACATGAACACAACGCAACAAGAGTGTATATGCATTTTGTATGAAAAAATTCAGCACTTAAATCTGTTTTGCTTATTATGAAACAACATTCATCAAATCAAATGATGGGAAAATCGAAAGGATGGTTCAAAATGAAAAAATTTATAAGCGTTTTTGAAAAGGCGAAAAAACCATTGATTTGCCTAGGAGTTGGTACGATTATATTAGGGAGTGCAATTCTTCCAGCTGAGGCTAGGAATGAGATAGAAACAAACGAAAATCATATCACAAATGAAATGTCTTTGACACCAGAACAACAAGCTGTATTGAGCAATTACCTAACTAATGTTATTACAAATGAAACTCAGGAAACTCAGGCTTCTTCTTCTCCACTTGCACGTAGTGCCGGCACTTGGAGAGCTTCTCATTATAGAGGGAGCTTCCTAATGTTTACTGAAGATAATGTAGATTTTACAATCTCTTCAGCGGGCTCAATTACAAGTACTACAGCATGGCAAAGAGCAGGGTTCGTATTTCCAAATACTGCTAGAAATACTGGAATCTCCCGACATGCAACTGCAAATACATCTCGAACATATCGTGGTAGAAGTACTGTAGGTGCTGGTGTTGTTACACCTTGGGGAGATGTAAATGTTTATTCAATAGATATTGTTCACTTTATTCGTGTTAATAATAATGCTACATGGAGTTGGTGGGAATAAATCAATTTTACTTCTATAATCCTCAAATTAAATATATTTATTCATTCAATTTAGTGAGTACATCAAAAGGATAATCTCGTGATTAGGTCCAATGAGATTATTCTTTTGAGAATTTTTTGAGAAAGGATAGATTTGATGATTGAAATCACGAATTTAACAAAAAAATACAAAGAACAGACTATTCTAAATAATGTAGATTTGTACCTGCCGTATAAAGGATTGTTTTTTTTAATGGGTAAAAATGGAAGCGGAAAAACGACACTAATTAAATGTCTTTTAGAATTGGAGAAATATACGGGCACAATTACTTACCAAAAAAAACCTTTTCATTTTATTAGAGATGATTTTTTTGTTATTTTTGATGATGTTCCATTGTATAATGAGCTAACGGGTTTTCAAAATATTAAACTTATGACGGAAAATACTTCTTTTTACAATGAATCTCACATTCTTGATTTAAGTTTGTTAAGTGATAAAAAATTAAAAGAGCGTGTAAATGGTTATTCTTTAGGTGAAAAAAAGAAATTAGCATTGATTGTTGCCTATTTAAAAAAACCTACATATTTAGTCATAGATGAGATTTCGAATGGTTTAGATGTTGAAACGTTAGCAGACCTTAAAGTATTTCTGAAGAAATTATCAACTGATTCTTTAATATTGGCAACAGGGCATCATTTTGAATTTTATGATTCTATAATAAACGATTTGTTAGTACTTCATGATTGTGTGATTACGCATATTAAGGAGAAAGACAGAAAGGATAAAAATTTATATGACACTTACAGAAAATATTTTTCACATGACCAAACGTGAATTGCTATACCAATGGCATTCAAAAAAGATAACTCTTATAACGATTATCCTCTTTACTCTTTGTGGAATCCACCTATTTAATTTGTATAGTCAAGTTGTTCGAAATTATGAACTTTATGTGCGAACAGAACAGAGACTTATAAGCGAAGGATTTGATATTATAGAAATTTTAAGTGAAGATCTAGATATTACTCATGAAGGAGAGGGAGGAAGTGTTTTAATTAGTAACCCACTTAAGTATGACTTTATTAATTTATCTATTAGTATTCAACATCTTGAACCACAAAATATTATTTCAAACACGCTTGAGTATATTGTTTTTGTTTTCTGCACGCTTATTTTTGGAATCTTTGCAAGCTTTTCGGCTACACATGATTTTAAATCTAAAACATACAAATTTATTTCAATCCAAAATACTCAGGTAGCAATTATTATTGGGAAACTTATTTCCATTATTATAATTAAGATTATAACATTAGGATTAGCGTTAGGTTTTACTTTTATTGGTGCAATAATTACAAGACAGTTAGTAAATAATCAGGTTCCTACTCATTTATATGCTATGGATAACTTTAATTATATCCATGGGTTATTCTCACAATTATTATTGACTTTTACTATTCTGTTATTTTACTTGATTATTGGATTTTCTCTAGGCTTTATTTTTAAAAACCTTATTCTACCAACAATTATACTATTTGCATATGGTTTGCTCATTCCGATTCTGGGAGCTTATGATTTTAGAAATATTTTTTCTCATTTTGCTCATCAGGTATTTTTATTTAATGCTCGATTTAGGTTGTTTCCTCCAACTGAAATTAATAATTCTTTGGGTGTAGCACTTTTAACTGTAACCTCGATACTTTTACTAAGTTTGGTTTTTTTGATTGCTAAAAAGCGAGATGCTTATAGTTAGGAGCTAATGCTCAAAGATGCCTATATCATCAAGCAAGCGAAAACGTACATCACAAGATGAGGCAACTCAATATCTCAAGGTTGCACATTTTTGACTTTGAATAATTTCATTTTGAGTATGTGCTTCCATTTATCAGCAAATATCTTTTCATTTTAATAAATAATTTCTATCTATTAGATACCTTTCTATTAGTTGCAAGTGGAATTCGTCATGAAGTACCTTTTAGTGTAAGACTGGTAACAGGCTGGAACGTGGGGGCATAATGACGAATGGAACGGTAATTTTTAAAAGATTTTGATTTGTTGCAACAGTTTAGGCAAATATTTTCTGCTTCGATTATACAACTTCCTATTTTGAATTTTCTTTTTAATTTCCAACTGGTAATTTCTGTTGTTCATGGTCGAATAAATTGCAACATTTAAGCCTTGATATATAATTTTCTACAGTTTAACAGCTTTCTAATTTATAGATGAGTGCATGGCTCTAGCTGAGGACGTGAGCGGAGAAAAGCCGCCTTTTGGGCTTTGCGTAGTAGTTGGCAGATAGAGACAGGAACAAACTTTGAAGCAAATACATTTGTATCAACTTGTCTTTTTTTCTGTGAAAATGACATATTTATTAGTGTTTTAGGGTTTTCACCTTAATCAACTAAAAGGGCTTGGAAATTTATAGATGGTTCAACGGAAAGAAACACATCAATGCCGTTAGAATGGAAACCACGTTTTTTGGTGGTTGGAATGGGGCTTGATGTGATTAGTGGAGTGGCGACTGAATATGCTCTTTTGAAATTTGAAAAGATTGAATAAATAGCACGCTATCAGATAAATTAGACACGCTTTAGTGGCTAATTTTCAGCGGGATATTTCATTCAATCAAGAACCGCAAAAAGATTTTGTGAAGCAGTCCGAAAGCCTGTAGTCTTTCTCCCTGAAATAATCGAACTAATTCCTTACGGAATGGATTTCGATTATTTGACGCACCGAGCCACGGTCTCGTTGCTTGAATTTTGGAACTAACCCCTGCGGGGTGGATTTCCAAAATTTAAAAGATTTTTATTGTCAACCCTTTCTCATAGATGTATGGTTGGTTTAAAG
>WRKJ01000007.1 GCA_009778135.1 Defluviitaleaceae bacterium | reverse complement strand
GGCAAATTGTCGATGATGGCATGATGCCAGATCATTTCATACCTTTCCGTTATCAAGGGCAATATGCGGACGAAGAAACAGAGCTTTACTACAACCGTCACCGCTATTATGACCCGCAACTTGGGCAGTACATCACGCAAGACCCGATTGGTTTAGCAGGTGGAAATCCAACATTGTATGGGTATGTCAGTAATCCGAATGTATGGATTGACCCGTTTGGATTAATAAGTGCACCATCAGGATTACCTAATACACCAGGGATTTATATTTTAACAAATACTGGCTCTAACCAAGCGTATGTAGGTAGTAGTATAACTATGTTTGATAGAGTGTCAACCACATCACATGCACATGCGCAAGATCTATTAGGACAGAATGGTACTGTTGTAGAATTTGTACCTGTTGATTTAGGAAGTGCATCATCAGGACAACAACAAAACAATATTTTGAGACATTTTGAACAACAAGAATTAGATAGAGTGGAAGACTTAGGTTTTGAGTTATTAAATGGCCCAAGAGCCGAGGCAGAAACTAAACATGATCGAAATCAAGGATGGGTAGAAGAAAATGAAGCTAGGGCAGGAGAAAGGCGACAGTGTTAGTTAAGAAGGAGTGGAAGGATAACTATGCAAATATCATTTTATGCTAAGAAAAGGAATAATCATTTATTTCCATTGAGCGAGGGTGAAAAAATCCATATTGGATCTGAGGATGGACGCAGAGATTTCACTCATTTAAATTATTCAGAACTGTTAAAGGGGAATTATATTCCCAACACTTTATGGATTTGGCTTGAAAGAAGTGACGCAGTAAATATTGGAGATTTGATGAACAAATTTCCAACTATTGAATCTTTATACCTTTTTCGTGATTTAATCCCATTTGAAAAAACAGATTTAGAAAATTTAAAAACTTTTACATTAGGACGTTTTACAAGTAAAGAATCAAGTGATAATTTAGAAAACTTCAGGTGGAATCCAGAGCAGATTTTACCTAATGCACGAGCATTCTTTAATTTCGATAAGCTACATTTTGATTTGGGCGGATTTCAACCTGAAAACTTACCGAGTTTAGAATGGTTAGAATGTCACAATTTAGATGAAGAAGGGATTCTTTTAGATAAGATAAGCCGATTCAAAACTGTAACAGATTTAACGCTTGAAAGAGTTGGAAATCAAAATATTTTTGAAGCATTTAACAATCGTTTAAAAGTATTAAAACTTGCAGGGTTTACTAAAGGCTTTTCATTTGATAAAATTTCTGATCAAACAAATCTAGAAATTTTATATATAAATGGATATAGCCAAGAGCTTGATTTAGAGTGGTTACATACCTTAAAGTTAAAAGAATTACATTTGCTTAATTGTACTAAGATTATAAATACAGAATTTCTATTAGAAATGGAGAACTTAGAAAGTGTAATTATTACGAATTGTAAAAAAGCACTATCTAGAGATTTGAAATTGAAATTGCAAGCAAAAGGCTACTCATTCTTAAAGATATAATTGGCGTTGTATTCTGGTAAGGGGTTTTACCACTTGGATATTTAAAGATAATTTCATACCAAGTGCCAAGTTGACGAATCAAGGTGCATACTCCATCATTACCGATCATCTGGGTACGCCAGTTGAAGCATACGATTCCGATGGTAAGAAAGTCTGGGAACAAGAATTAGACATCTACGGAAGAGTAAGGAAACGACCCATTGTGAAGCAGTATGGGCAAGTTGTAGATGATGGTTTGTTTGATGAGCATATTTTATACCATTCCGCTATCAAGGACAGTATGCGGACGAAGAAACAGAGCTGTACTACAACCGTCATCGCTATTATGACCCGCAACTTGGGCAGTACATCACGCAAGACCCGATAGGTTTAGCAGGTGGCAATCCGACGCTTTATGGATATGTGAGTAATCCGAATGCATGGATTGATCCGTTTGGATTGAGGGCATGTAAGTCTAATGTTAGTGCAGAAAAGCCAAGAACCCTATTTCATTATACAAATAAGGCAGGAATGGAAGGGATAGTAAGCTCAAAAAAATTAAATCCTTCTTTGAAAGCTAATAACCCTAAAGACGCAAGATTTGGAGATGGACAATATTTCTCAAATATCGAACCTGGGATGTTGACTCCTGCTCAATTGGCTAAGAAATTCATAAATATACCTAACAAGTATAAATACAACCATTTTGTAGAGATAAATGTAGATGGCTTAGATGTTCAATTAGGAAGAGATGGAGTTTTGTATATTTTAAACCAAGGACCGTTAGATTTAACAAATAGAATTGTTAGTTTTGGACTAGTTCCATAATATTGAAGTAAGGAGTAGAATATGAAGTATATAAGAGGTGTATTTGAAGATTTTGAATATCTAATAGAAATTGATGATCAACATATTCCACTACGACAAATCTCTCTCGAAGATGGAAATGTAGAAATTTCTTGCAGATTTGATTGTTTAGCAGAAGGGAAAGTCTTTATTGAAGATCTAGATGGTTTTGTAGAATATATTGATAAAAATATATTTGAAAACAGGTGGAAATTAGAAGCTAATAAATATCTAGATGAATGGAGATTAGAAAAAGAAAGCAATCATCTTGGCAATTCTGTAACTGGAGTGATTAAGTACTTCTATCCACAAGGAATTATTATTCAAACTGAAAGTGTACAAGCTATTTTCCCAGTTAGAAATCATGAATCAATAAATCAAATACATAGTGGTTCAAAAATAACAGGAGTAGTCGCAGGATATGATGAAACCAATATGTGGTTAATATTAAAAGATGTTAAGCTTTTGAAATAGAACGAATGTTGGATATGTTTGGGGTAAGCTATCTGTCCCTTTTAAAAAACAATCCGCAGGGAAAGAACTGAACAGTTTTGTTTATAGCTATTGTTATTGGAAATTATCGAAATCAATGTCACATTTGAAAATAGAAAAAATCATAAGAAGTACACTGACTAGAGAGAATATGCTCAAGTCAGTTGTTCTTTTTAATTGATATATGAGCATTGAAGATTGTAGATAATATAATACAAATCACAACTCCTAACACTTCGAAACAGATTTGAACGATCAAAAAAATTATTTCTCTTACAAAAGTCACATGCAGCTACTTCAAGCTGAGTACCTTCGCTAGAGGGTTGCATCAAAGATTTTATCAACCAATCCAGAAGGTGGCATGAAGAAATGGGTTTACAATGAAGATGGCACGTTAAAGGAAGCGTATGATGAAAACAATGTACCGACTAGTTATGCGTACAACACCAACAAGCTTTTAGAGACTGTAACCAATGTAAAAGGAGACAGCATCACCCTTGAATATGATTCAGATTTCAACTTGGCACAAGTGAGTTTACCAGATGGGAACAGTTCTAAATGGCACTATGATAATCGAGGCAATTGTACAAAAGCGATTAACCCATTGGGAGCAGAAGCCTTTTATCAGTATGATGTGGTGAACCGCGTTATTTCAGCAGATTTACCGGATGGCAATCACGTCCAAATGGCTTATAATGCGTACGGTGATGTTGTCCACGCCAAAGACAAGTACACAGAAGCCCATTTTGAATACACCATTCTTGGAAAAGCAAAAGTGCGTCGACAAGGCAAACGTGAGA
>WRKJ01000006.1 GCA_009778135.1 Defluviitaleaceae bacterium | reverse complement strand
TAAATCTTTTATAAATTCCGTTCCATCATTCATTACGCCCTGATGAAATAGGCAAGTGCTGACGCACCTGCTCTTTCCCGAACTTATCCTGACTTTTAGATTATCCTGACTTTTCATTTGAAAGCCTTGATAGTCGAGAATTCCGTTGAAATAATTGGGATAATATTTTCAAATTGATCCATATAACTTCTTTATCCCATATTATGCATGCAATCCTCATAATAGCGCTATAAACATGATGAGGAAGCCATTTTCAAACATTTTGTAATTTAACCCATAGGGTTAATGAATTTGATCCATTTGTAAGATTTTTCTTTATCAAAACAGCTGTAAAAAAGCGCTCTTTTTGGTATAATTGATAGTGACCAAACCACAATCATCCCAAAAAGGAGCGCATGTGACAATGATACCAAATAATTCATTCAATTTCAAGAAGTCTGTTAAATTCAATTTTAATGGTGGAGAAATTTCTTCTGATGGTGGAATTTTCCTATTCCACGACTTCCTAGATAAAATAGGCATTTTGAAACTTCTCAAGAAGAAATTCCACATCAAAACGGATAAGGCAGTACGACCTCTCAATAATACAAAGTTGCTCTTACAGTTCATCTATATGACTGTTCTTGGTTATCATGACCAAACCGATTATGATACGATGAAGCTTGAGCATGCTCTTTTAAGTTGTTTTAATGATGAAGACTTAGGTGGACAGTCCGCAATATCACGTTTTGTCAATCGCCTCACCGATGACACACTAACACAGCTTGAAGATATCAATGAATTACTGGTTGATTTCTACTACCAAAACAACAAACCTGAATACATCATTTCTGATATAGACACAACTAATCTTGCTGGATATGGAAAACAAGAAGGTCTTGAGTATAACGCTCATTACAAAGAAGTTGGGCTAAGTGCTTTGGCTGTTTTCGATCAGTTTGGTCTTTTTGTAAAAGGGGAACTCCGCTCAGGAGAAACTTACTGTTCTAATGGTGTTGTAGACTTTATCCGTCCTGTTCTTGATAAATACAACACTGAAAAATACAAAGATATTGAACATCTTGTTCGTGGTGATGCAGGTTTTGCCACACCAGGTCTTTATGATGCCTGTGAAGATACCAATACCAAATATGTCATCAAGCTCAAAAGTAATCCGCGCCTTGTTACTGCTGCTTCTGAAATTGCACAACAAGTTCTAGGGGCTAACATTTATCACGAAGACAGAACCTTCACTAGCGAATTCATGTATCAAGCCGACTCTTGGAGACAACCAAGACGAGTAGTTGTGGAGATTCGGAGACCTAAAGGTGAAATGGTCTGCCACTTCTTCTTCATCGTGACTAATCTAGAAGCTCGACAAAAACTTGTTCTTGCTTTATATCGCAAACGTGGCAACATGGAAAATTTCATTAAAGAATCCAAAAATGGATTCGGTATTACCAAGATTAGTCAAGCAAAGCTCCTATCCAACCAAAATCAGTTTCTAATCAAAATGATTGCTTACAACCTGACCAAATTATTTGCTTCATCTGCCTTACCTGATACGATGAAGCATCATCAAATTGGAACCATTCGAAACAAAGTGTTCAAAATAGGTGCTAAAAAAACTAAACATAGTGGAATAGTCATCTTTCAATATGCATCAGCTTTTCCACTACAAGATGACTTTCATGATATTGTAAGTCGGATCGGTGAATTACCACCTACTGGCACTGGCTGATGTTTTAGTTCTGTTCTTTGATATTTTACGGCTTTTTAAAATTCTTCATATCAACAAGGGGTTAATCTGTTGATTTTTGGTTTTTTTTGGACGACTCTATCTCACTATGGGTGATTCTAAGCTCTGATCATAGAAAATCTTCAGTTATTGGTTTTTTCGTTATGCCATGCATAATTCGGGTTATGGTTTCCTCATTTTCTGGAAGCCTGAGTTGTGTTTAATGAATTAAAAATGGTTGTTGCTTTTTCAATCGCCTCTTTAATGATAGAGGATTTATCGGATTATCCCGATTTCATCTAATCCTTGATTTTTCAAGAACTATTTCTTTTTTTCGGGGTAACACTAATCGGCGATGACTCTATTTTATTTAAATACTAAGGAAATCCCAATACCTACACTGTCTATCTTTCTAAATTATTTTCCACACTTTATTTAACAAAATCCATTATAACATTTTACTATATAGTGCAACTGCTCGACGCAAACTATCAAGCTCTTCAGCAGGGTCCACACCTTCTTCTGTTGCATTAAAAAATGTATGATCAGTACGAACTTCTAACAGTATCTGGCTAATGCGTTGTGTTGCCGACTTAATCGCATTTAATTGAATAATCACCTCATTAAATGGCTTCTCCTCTTCAATCATACGACGAACACCACCTAACTGACCTTCAATTCGATTCAATCTTTTTACCAATGCTTCAATTCTGTGTTCTGGCCTATGTGGCATAATAACAACTCCTAACAATTGAAAGTTTGTATTGACAGTTATTAGAAATTACTGATCATCAAGGTGTGTTTATTTTGTAGGTGCATAGTTTTCCCTTATACTTTCAATCATTCTCGTCAACATCGTACTCTGTCCTAACTCAATAAAATGCTGTACGCCTTTGTCAAGAAGATATTTAACTGTATCGTTCCATCTTACTGGTGAGTCAATCTGATCAACAAGATAGCTTGATAAAGTATCTCCTTTATATTCTCTTGCAGTTAGGTTCGAAATAATCGGAATTTGGGGTTTTTTAAGTTCGAATTGTGAAATGTATTTTTCAAACTCTATTTTGGGAAGCATCATATAGGAGCTGTGAAAGGCTCCACTAACATTCAATGGTAAAAATTTCACCCCTCCTAATGCGGTGAAAATATCTCGGCTTTTCATGATATTTTCTCTTTCACCAACAATAATTGTCTGAATATTCGTGTTATAGTTAGCTACCGATATTGATAATAGTGGATATTCTCTACATATAGCCTCCACGTGCTCCCCCGAAAATCCTAATACGGCGGCCATCCCTCCACCAGATACCTTCCCCATCAGTTGACCACGCATATGTACTAGTTTAAGTCCTGTTTCAAAATCAAAAACCTTAGCTGCAAGTAATGCGTTATATTCACCCAAACTATGACCCGCTACAAAGTCGGGTTCCAACTTCTTTGTTTCAATATAGTGTAAATAAGTCAACGCATTGACTACGAATATTGCAACCTGGGTATATTCTGTAAAATTTAGTTTGTCTTCTAGATTTTTCAAGCATAATTCCTTGATGGAATACCCTAAAACTCTGTCTGCGATTTCTACATGCATCGGATACGCCTCAAATAATTCTGCACCCATTCCTTTTTTTTGACTACCTTGTCCAGGAAATAGAAATGCCCTCATGCTTATATCCTCCTCTTATGTAGTGCCGATGTCAAGAGTAAAACCTGACAAATGTACTTTTGTAATCATTTAGTTTGTATCTCCACCGTTTAAAGGTACGGGGAA
>WRKJ01000005.1 GCA_009778135.1 Defluviitaleaceae bacterium | reverse complement strand
AATTTGAAATCTATATTTTTCCTTAAAAATCTGTTATAATAATTTCCATAGCTGAACGATTTTAATGTCAATTGGATTGCGAAAATCCGCTCATAATGGTATACTTAGAAGCGAATAGTAGCTTATTGAAGCATGATGAGCATTTTTGAAGTTTCACTGACATGCCAAAGGTAATCAATCAAACAAAAGTGACCTTGGCTTACCACTGAAACGAGATAGACTTAATGCGTGATGCGCTTATAAGGAAGATGACAATGAATGTAAAAGATTTACAGTTAAAGCCATTTATTAAAGCGGCTTTGACAGATTTAAATTTCAAAGAGCTCACACAAATTCAGCAAGAGGTCATCCCGCGTGCGTTAAAGAAGACGGATGTGATCGGACAGTCGCAAACAGGAAGTGGCAAGACCCATGCTTTTTTGATCCCCATTTTTGAAGCATTAAATGTGGATGAGCAGAAGGTTCAAGCGGTGATTACAACACCGACACGTGAGCTTGCCGAGCAGATTTATCAAGTTGCGCTGCAGATTGCTTCTTTTTCAGCGTCACCGATTTCGATTGTCAGATACATGGGTGGGATGGACAAAGAACGCAGTCTTGCCAAGTTGAAAACCCAACCTCAAATTGTGATTGGAACGCCAGGTCGGATTAAAGACTTGGCGATTAATGAACGCGCCCTTCTCGTTCACACGGCGAAGGTTTTGGTCATTGATGAAGCCGATATGACGCTAGAAGCGGGATTTTTACAAGACATTGATCAAATTGCAGGCACGATGGATAAGCAGTTGCAAATGATGGTCTTTTCAGCGACGATTCCCGTCGGGTTAAAGCCATTTTTAAAGAAATATATGCAACAGCCTGAACATATCCACATTTCACCGAGACAACAAACAGCTGTTAAAATTGAGCATCTTTTATATCCAACAAAACACCGGCCGCGAATTGAAGTCTTAAAAAAAATCTTACCGGTTTTAAATCCTTATCTGGCTGTCATTTTTGCGAACACGAAAAAAAGTGCTGCTGAAATTGCTCGGGCATTAAAAGCAGCCGGCTTTAATGTTGGCGAAATTCATGGTGATTTAGATCCACGAAAAAGGCGTCAAGTGATGAATCGGATTCGTCATTTGGAGTTTCAGTATATCGTCGCAACAGATATTGCAGCACGTGGCATTGATATTGAAGGCATTAGTCATGTGATCAATTTTGAACTGCCGTCTGATTTAGAATTTTATATCCATCGAACGGGTCGAACAGCACGTGGTTCATTTGATGGCATCGCGATTACTTTATTTGATACGAAAGAAGAAGCCGCTTTGTCACAACTTGAAGCTCGTGGGATTACATTTGTTTACAAAGAACTGAACAAGTCTGGCGAACTGGTTGAGACAAATCAGAGAAATCGTCGCGTATCGAGGGTCAAGCATGAAAATGAAATTGATAAAATAGCGAAGGCAAAAGTTCGCAAGCCAAAGCGGGTATCACCAGGTTATAAGAAGAAGATGAAAGCTGAAATGGATCACATACGTCGACAGGAAAAAAGGAAAAGGAGATAGCAGTATGTTGAATGTGATGGTTTATCCAACGTGTAGTACATGTAAACAGGCAGTCAAATGGTTTGAAGAAAAGGGCATTGTGTTCAAGCAACGTCATCTTGTGGATAAGCCACTTGATGCAACTGAGTTAAAGGAAATTCATGTCAAGTCGGGTTTGCCGCTTAAAAAATTTTTCAATACGAGCGGGATGAAGTATCGTGAATTAGGGTTGAAAGATCGATTGGCTCATATGACGGATGATGAATGTTATGAGGTGTTGGCGAGTGATGGGATGCTTGTGAAAAGGCCCCTTGTTTATCATGAAGATGGCCGGGTCACGTTAGGCTTTAAAGTGGATATGTACGCGGAAGTATGGAAATGATGTCAAGATTGAGTGGAGGAACAAATGAATGAAAATAGGATCACATGTGGGCATGTCGGGGAAAAAGATGTTAGTGGGTGCAGTAGAAGAAGCGCTCTCTTATGAAGCGAATTCGTTTATGATTTATACGGGTGCGCCGCAAAACACGCGTAGAAAGCCTGTTGAAGAGTTGAATATTGAAGCGGGTTGGGCGTTGATGAAAAAGAATGGGTTTGATGAAATCATCGTTCACGCTCCGTACATCATTAATTTAGCCAATACAGTTAAGCCGGCAACTTTTGAGCTTGCAACAGAATTTTTAGCAAAAGAGATTGAGCGTTCTGAAGCACTTGGTGCGAGGACGATTGTGCTTCATCCAGGGGCACATGTTGGTGCAGGTGAAGAAGCAGGGTTACAACGTATTGTAGAAGGATTGGATATGGTTTTACATGAAGACATGAAGTTAACCATTGCGCTTGAAACGATGGCAGGAAAAGGAACAGAGCTGGGTCGTTCTTTTGAAGAATTGGCGTATATTATTGAGCATGTTAAGTTGAGCGATAAATTGAGTGTTTGTTTTGATACATGTCATGTTCATGATGCTGGTTATGACATTGTCAATGATTTTGATGGTGTGATGGCAGCGTTTGATCGCATTGTTGGGAAAGACCGCATTGCTGTTTTTCATATTAACGACAGTAAGAATGTGAGAGGTGCGAAGAAAGACCGTCATGAAAATATTGGATTTGGTGAAATTGGCTGGCAAGCACTTGAATATATTGTCCATCACACAGACTTTACAGATGTGACGAAAATTTTAGAAACACCTTATGTTCCGGTACCAGATACAGATAAGAAAAATGCACCTTATTGGCATGAGATTGCCATGCTAAGATCACGTGTTTTTGACGAAATGTTGAAGAAGAAGATTGTGGTGTAACATGTCGCCACAATTTTTATGACAAGCGACCTCATTTTAATACTGTTAAGGGCATTAAAAAAGAAGCGGGATTTTAACCCACTTCGGTATTATTTAAAATACCACTTTACAAGTGAGTATAAAAATGGTAAAATCAACATATAAATAAAAAGTGACGTGCTACGAACACGCCACCCGAGCTACTTTCAACGTTAAGGTAGTTCATCTAATTACTTAGATTTCCCACCTTTTTTGCGTTGGTTGTGCGTAAAGGTGGGTTTTTCTTTGCCTTTTTTTTCTACAGTAGGCTCTGCATATTAAAAAACTGTACCACAATAGAAATCTATCATGATACAGCGATGTTTACATATTTAAAAACAGTCGATTAAACGGATACGCTGTCTTAACACTTCCGTCTGGATTTACAATGATCCTTGCATGAGTGCCTGTATATTCCTTGCCATTTGTTAATATCACACGGTGGGGAATGTTAGAAGACAACAAAACCTCATGAGTTCCTTCTCCTTTTTCCTGTGCAACCTTCGCAATGAACGCCG
>WRKJ01000004.1 GCA_009778135.1 Defluviitaleaceae bacterium | reverse complement strand
GAAACATCCCTCCTTTATGGTTCATACAGATCCAGCTGTAGATTTAAGTAATCATTTCATACCCTCATGACGATGTCTCGAGCCAATGCCATGATGAAGTTTTCTGATTCTTAGACGCTTAAGCTTTGTCTGTTGTTAAGTTGATACTTGATTAACCGGTATCTTCAAGTGTCACCTTAACATGAAAACATAGAAGCCTTGTTCTACCTTTTCATGTTAGGGCGAATCAAATTCCCGTCTAAGCAGATTCTTTTTTGTCTGTACAGAAAATATGATGCATGCCAATGATTCACCTTAGATTGAAAGGTCGCCTATGTACGTCTTCAAATATGATGGGTGCTTAAATTCAGTTATTTTATAAACTTAAAAGGCGGTATTTAAATGTCTAAATTTACGATTTATGCAATCATACTCTTATTTCTGGTGTCTAGTTCTTTCATTCTTTTTTTGAATTCGTTATTAAATTTCATTGAGCCATTCATGGTAGAATTTCTAAATAACAAAATACACCCCTCGGAGGTTTATTCATGAAAGTTTTAAGTTGGATTTTATATTATATTGTCACACTCATCACTGTAATTGTTCTCGGTATTCTTTTTCCAATCATTTTTCTAGTTGAGTTTATAGGCGGCGGTCTTCTGTTTATCTTTTGGATTGTTATTCCTGTAAGTATTTCTATCATCAATCACATAAAGGAAGAGAGAGAAGCGACAGCTCTTTTTCAATGGAGTATTCCTGAAAATGTCGGTGAAAAATCTTATATTGATAAGCAAACTAGCTTCATTTATTTACGGCCTGATAATTATGAAATGTCTGATGGTGAAGAATGGGTTATAGATGATGAGTCTATTTCAATTCGATTAAACCGTGACTACAGTGTCAGAAAAATTGAATTTTCAGAAATCAAATCTGTGAATTTAAATGCTGATCTATTTTCCTTTTCTTTTTCCATTCTTGAAGAACGTCCATATGACCCACTTGGTGATGGTAGTGTCGTAGAATATAAACCTGAATTAGTGATGCACGGTCCTATTTATGTGGAGCCAGATGAATTCCATATAATGAAAACTGCCTATAATAGAGTATTCAAGAAATCATCTCTGTCCTGAGCAGATAAAATGGCTTCGATGTTATAAGTTTGTGACATCTTTTTTCTCCTTTCTTAAAGTCATTTTTTAAAATCATTTTTTTCTTTTGTTTATTGTCTAAAAGGAAGTAAAACGACAGTATAAATTTAAAACTGCTCTTTTTAAGATTGCCTTTTATTTCTTTTTCCACTATAATAATACGAGTAATCAAATGTTAAAGCTGAGGAGGAAAAGGGTATGAATAAGCCTGAAAAAAAAGAAAAAGTTGGTTTCTTTGAAAATTTAAAGGATGACAGTGGGGGCAGCGGTCGTGTCTCAAAATCAATCATTGAGCACGATGAAAATGGAGTAATCACTAAAATTATTTTGCGTGACAACATCTGGCCCAACTATCAAGGTTGGACATACGGCACTGAATGGGTGATTTCTGATGACACCATCATCATTACTAATTCAAAAAAGCGTGGATTTGAAAGCAAAACAATCAACATTTCTAATCTTGTTGAATTAATCGTTGATAAGCCAGGGCTAGGTTATACTGGGTTAATTGTTATCGGAACAAAAAATGTTAGTAGTCCCTCTCGCAAGGTTGATTACTCCCGCTTTCTCTATAATCAATTTGATATATTGGTTGCGCTTGAGGCTGGTATTTATATTCGGGACCGTGCTCAAAGTGACATCAAAATTGAAATTGATCAAGTTTTATTTGATTTCAAAGTCGCCTTAGAATTAGGAAATCCAGAAACTGTCGCTCTCGTGAAAAGAAGAAAAATGCCACACGTCATTGACGCAAGTAAAGCAAAGCCACCTATTATTAAACCCACCCCAGATCCAACCACTCGTATTGAATATTTAAAGTCTCTTAAAGAGCTTCTAGATTCAGGCGTTCTTACCCAAGAAGAATTTGACACTGAAAAAGCTAAAATCCTTAATCCCTAAGTCTACATTTTGAAGATCATTTTTATAACCGAAACATCCCTCCTTTATGGTTAAATACAGATCTAGCCGAGGATGTCTAAACCATCATTTGACCTCATCATGACGATGTCTCAAGCCAATGCCATGATGATGTTTTCTGATTCTTTAAACGCTTAAGCTTTTTCTGTTGTTAAGTTGATACTTGATTAACCGGTATCTTCAAGTGTCACCTTAACATGAAAATATAGAAGCCTTGTTCTACCTTTTCATGTTAGGGCGAATCAAATTCCCGTCTAAGCAGATTCTTTTTTGTCTGTACAGAAAATATGATGATCGTGATGATCAGATCTACGAGCGGTGCAATGGCGTTCCACAACCCACTCAAACTCTCAAGCAGTCTGCCGAATGACTGGCTGACCCGCTCAACTGCTCTATTGACAAATCCGCTGATCATTTCCCAAGCATTGAGAAATGATTCCTGTAAATCTGCATTCCTTTCCCCTAGGTCATTCCACCAGAGAATGAGACCTCCTATGGCCAAAGCCACAAGGGCAATGGCAGCAGTAACTTTCTTAAAAGCCACCGCGACTTTGCCTAAGGTGAGTTTGCCGATGCCAAACTTTTCAAGTAGGGATTTCAATGGTTCTACTATTTTCTTGAATGCTTCCTCCATTGGTTCTGTACTGCCTGTCACATTTTTTAAAAATGTGGCAAATACGTTTAACCTACCAATATTTTGCATGATACCGTCAATGATGTTATTAACAGTACTTAATACTTGACTGAAGCCATTGTCTTGTGCAGATAAAATGGCTTCAATGTTATAAGTTTGTGACATATGCTGTCCTCCTTTTAATAGTTTTCTTGCTTTTGTTTGTTGTCTAAAAGCAAGAAAAACGACAATGTTTCTCTTCTATCTTTTTTTATAAATGCTGGTCATAAACCATCGGTCAAACAAAATTTTTATTTGGAGTGTGAAAAAATGATTAAATTTTTCAAGGAACTAGCAAATCCCGATAAAACAGAATTTGATGCGAAACATCGTTCCGTTAAGTCATCCGTTGAAAGAAATGAAGCCGGGACGATTACTCAAATTGTTTTACGTAATGCTAGATGGCCCAATGAACTTTATGGTACCCAATGGACGTTTGTCAACGATACCTTTACGATCAATCAAGTGACCAAGAAAGGCCTTCAAACGGATACCTTTACTTTTTCGGAATTAAGACGGG
>WRKJ01000003.1 GCA_009778135.1 Defluviitaleaceae bacterium | reverse complement strand
CATTGACGATGAAGATTTGATCGTTATAAAAGATGAGCTGTCCTTTTAAATAAGTCGGTGACAACGTTTCTTCGAAAACGAGAACCGTGGTCGTTCCAGTGGGTCCAGGATCACCAGAACTTCCGGGGATACCCGCTGCACCGGTGGGTCCTGGTGGTCCAACAGGCCCAGCAGGTCCGGTGACAACGACAGTTGTAGATGAGCCACCGATGGCATCTTTTTGCATATTTTTTAAAAGGATTAACATATCTGTGATGGTTTCAAATAGATTTTCCATGCTATTATTGATGACCACAACAGTTGAAATATCTATGAGTCCCTCTTGTATTTGTTGAAAGATGTAGTCAAGTTCTAGGCTTTGCGTTTCAATGATCTGATTGAGTGCTGTAATTTGATTTGCAATAGAAAGCAGGATCATGTTGGTAGCAGCTTCTCTATCTAGCAAGGGATCTACAGGAGGAAATTGTGGCATTGACATTCATATCACTTACTTTCTTGTGCATTCTTACTACAGTGTATTAAGAGAAAAAGATTTTATGAATGAATTTTCCAAAAACTTGAATGGCTTTGTAGCCTTATTTTTGTCACCTCTAGGTGATTATCATCATAAGATACAGGGAAGAAAGGGATAGCGAGTCGATAAGAAAGCGCGAGTTGCTATCAATTAGGGAGGAATTACAATGTCAATGCCAACATTTCCAACAGATATGAACACACCTACACAGGAGGAAGCGTTAAGTCAAATCATTTCTTCGATTGCGATGGAAGAATTAGGTTTAAGCCATATTATCAATGCTGAAGGCGAGAAGCTTCAATATATCTTAGGAACATTAGAAGGATCGACACCACCAATACCTGCGACCGTTGAAGATGTATTGAATGTCAATACAAGTGTTCAAAAAATGTTAGAAACAATTTCTTATAACCAAATGTTTTTAAAAGCAAAACTTTCAGATGCATTAACTGCATTGGATACATTAAATACAACACCTACTGACGTCTGATTAAACGTTTCTTGTTTGAAAAAGGTAAAAGTCATCCTAATGAAAAAGGATGACTTTTTGTGCTGCACTAGGCTTGAAAGAAACGACCTTTCAAAAAGACGATCCTTTGTTTTCAAAAAGTTAGGCTTTAAAAGCTTAGCTTTTTCCTTTGTCACAACTTAACATGAAAGTAGAGAAATGGGACTCACTTTCTTAATGTGTGTTTTTATGCCTAGTTTCATGTCACATTTGAACGCCTATGTCATAGTATAGGGTAAAGCGCCTATAGGGTAGGCTTAAGGGGGAAGGTTAGATTATGTCAATGCCAACATTTCCAACGGATATGAATACACCAACGAAGGAGGAAGCATTCAATCAAGTTATTTCGTCAATTGCACTGGAAGAGCTAGGGCTAAGCCATGTCATTAATGCCGAAGGCGAAAAGTTGCAATATATTTTAGGAACATTGGAAGGATCATTACCGCCAGAACCAGCGACCATTGATGATGTTTTAAATGTGAATAAAAGTGTTCAAAAAATGTTAGAAACGATTTCTTATTATCAAATGTTTTTAAAGGGAAAAATGACGGATGTATTGCGTCACATGCCAGTCGAAGAGACGGTGATTTCTAGATCAACCATACTGCCATTTTCGATGGGTAAAAACTGTAAGAACCTATTTGCGATTCCGACTCAAGCAGGTGACTATGGATCCGCTATGTTGATCGGAAACCGGGTTCATTCTAGTGCCACTGTTAATCCCGTTCTTTTTAATGCGCCCATTAGTTATACCGATTATCACAATCAACCGCTTGAAATCGCGATGGTCATGCCACAAACAGGGAAAATTTCGGAACTTGCGATTCAGTTTTACGCGACGGAGTTTCCTGTGATCGATCATGTTGCAACCTTTGTTGTTCAACTGTACCGGGCCAAAAAAGGAGAGACTGTTTTTTACCCGATGCCTTCGACTTTCTTAGAACTTCAACCGACAATTTCAGCTACTTCGTCTGATGGTACAGTTTTAAGCGGTCAGTTAACTGTTGAAAAGGCGACAGATGCAAGCTTTCAATCAGGAGATGCGCTTTTGCTAGTTGCGGGTGTTCGGGCAGAAACAACAGGTGCGACTTCTTCCCTCTTTGGGGGTTACCTATCGGCAGGCGTATCGATTAATTAACGTGTGAAAAGGTCAATAACTGAGTCGAGCAAAAAGCTCGGCTTTTATTGCGATTAAATAAATAGACGTTGATCAATAAAAAAAGCGACTTTTCAGTCGAATGTTATCAATTAAAATGGTCGGGATAACAGGATTTGAACCTGCGACCTCTTGGACCCCATCCAAGCGCGCTACCAAGCTGCGCCATATCCCGATGTCTCTATTTTATCATGTCTGTTGCGTTGATGTCAAGTTGAAGTTTACGCAATGATGATTTTAACATGATTTTCGTTTTCTAAGAAAGGCGTTTAACGTAGCAGTTAAATAAAACGGGGCATATGATGACATCGAGAGATTAATCTCGTAAGATAAGGAGGAATATACGATGTCAATGCCAACATTTCCATCAGATGCAAATATCCCAACAAGAGAAGAAGCCATTAATCAAATCCTATCTTCAATTGCCATGGAGGAACTGGGGTTAAGTCACATTCTTAATGCTGAGGGGGAAAAACTACAATACATTTTAGGAACACTTGAAGGGATAACAGGGCCTGGTGCGACCATTGATGATGTCTTGGATGTGAATGAAAGTGTTCAAGAAATGCTTCAAACAGCTGCTCACAATCAGATGTTTTTAAGAAGGAAAATGAAGGATGCTTTAAATGCGTCTGTGATGCAAGGTCCAACGGGAGCAATGGGACCGAGTGGAACAGCCGCCGCACAACCGTTTGTTTCAGGAACAAGTTACTTAGCAGGTGACTTGATTCTCTATTATGATCAAGTTTACGTGGTTAATGTAGAAAGTCCAACTGGAACACCTGGATCATCCATTGATTATACATTGCTTTCTGCTAGTGATGAGGGAATCACAGGACCTACTGGTGCAACAGGTCCTGGATTCAATACTTATGGCAGCTTTGTTAGTTTTTCATCAAGCACTTATGCAGGTGGAACACCAAGTACACCTGTCATCCTACCGCTCGCTCAAGCAACAGCTACTGTCAATCCGTCAAGTGCATTCACACTTAATTTGGATGGTTCAATAA
>WRKJ01000002.1 GCA_009778135.1 Defluviitaleaceae bacterium | reverse complement strand
AGGCAAAAGATTATCAAGGAAGTTGCGAGACGTAGCTAGATATAATTAAAAGCGAAGTCGAGTGTGTGAACTTCCGATGAAATCTTGAAGCCGACTTATTGGCAAAGCCAAGACAAAAAAAGCGGAAAAGGAAAATACTCCCGCTCAATTACAAAACAAGTTTTTGCATTTAAATCCTTCAATGCTGCTTATGCGACCCTTCACGACGTTCAGCGAGTTGAGAAAATGGTCATTATGATCAAAGCCGAGCTTACGCCGATTCGTCTCAAAAAGTTATACAGGCAGTCATTTTGCTAGTAATAGCCGTAACGCATGCCGCTATGATAGCCATTTTCAACATTCGAAACGTTGTAACCGTAAGATCTCAAAATAACACCGGCTCTATGACTCAGCGAGCCATGGGCACAAATGAGATAGTAAGTCATGCCCTGCTTTAAATAAGACTCTGGATACATCATCAACAGATCATAAGGAATGTTAATTGCTTTTGAAGCATGACCTCTAGCGTATTCATAAGGTGTTCTAATGTCGATGAGCTGGCAATTAGAGTCGTTTAATTGTTCCAATTGTTGTAACGTCATTGTTGTTGCCATGATGCTGTCCCTCCCATGTTGGTAACCCATTAATCTAATCTATGCGAAAGAAGGTGCCCAGGTGCATGAAAAAAACACTTGCTGAAATATTTAAAGATCAATGTGTCACAGATGTAGATGCAGATCATATTAAAGCATATGAGTGGTACTTAGATGAAAAAAAGTTACCCATCGGCATCAGCAAAGGAATCTCTGCCATTGAACGTGATCTAATTGAACTCAATTATGTTCGCATCCACATGAACACACCTGCAGATGCTGAAAAGCTGCTATGGTTAAACTTTTTGATCGGAAAAGAACCCTTTCAACTTCCGATTAATGAACGAGGCTCACAGCACCTTCACTTTATTTTTTTCTTTCACGACTTTGATCCTAATCTACAGCTAGAATTTGAGGCTTTGGTACACAGTTTCAATGCAAAACTCAAAGTTTTCTTCTTAGAAGCAACATACGGCGTCATGCTTAATTTATCGACGGATGATACCGAAACGAACGAAGAAATGCAAGATTTTTTACACGCTTCCAAGCAAGACTTTTCCAATATGCTCATCTTTTATCAAACCATTCGCTATCAGATAGACAAACGGCTACCTCAAACATTTAAAGCAGAACTTGAGTTATTTAAACAATTCAAAGATTCCAACTTCTCTTTGATGAAGCACAAAGACATCTTCCTCAATTATATGGTTTCAAGTGACGTGGTCTCTCAGCATCCCATATTTGGTGACTGGTTTAAACATATTTTCTTAGTTGATGCTGATTTATTAAGGGTTGTAAAATGTTATTTAGAAACTGGATTTAATGTCACAACAGGCGCAAAAAGAATGCACATGCATCGAAATACATTTATGAATAAGCTAGATCGCTTCATCGACGTCACAAAGTTAGACGTTAAAAATTTTGATGAAGCGACCATCGCCTATTTATTAATCAGGTTGAGAAAGGATGTATAAATGTTGAAACAATATAAAGAGATTACCGTAGCTTTCTTACGTGCTGGTGCACTAGGGTTTGGTGGGGGTGCAGTCTGTTTGCCTTTAATTCAGCGAGAAGTGGTTGAGAAATATGCGTGGATGAGTCATGATGAATTTGGTGAAATTGTTGCTATTAGTAATACGTTACCAGGTCCAATTAATACGAAGATGGCCGGCTATGTTGGATACCGTGTGGCAGGGATAATGGGTGCCATTATCGCTGTTTGTGCGACCATTTTGCCTTCAGCCATCGTGCTCATTATGCTCCTTGAAACATTATCTACATTCCGTGAACATCCTGTCGTTTCAGGCATGTTGCAAGCCATTGTCCCTGTTGTCGGTGTGATGCTTGCGCTAATGGGCTGGCAATTTTTAACCAGTGCTTCAAAAGAAATGAAAAAATACTTGATTTTAATACACGTTTTAGTCATTGCTTTACTCGTCGCATTTTTAAACGTCCATCCTGCCCTTGTCGTTGGTGGACTCATTGGACTCGCCTTATTTTCACCTCAGCAAAAATCGAAAATTGAAAGTGAAGGTGGCAAATAATGGTCGAAATCATCACGTATTTAGAATTATTTTGGGTTTTCTTCATCACCAATTTTCTTGGATATGGCGGAGGCCCTGCAACAATACCTTTGGTGCAACATGAAGTGGTTGAAGTATACAGTTGGATGACTGAGTATGAATTCATTGAAATGCTCGCAGCTGGCAATGCTTTACCCGGACCCATTGCGACAAAAATGGCAGGTTCCATTGGATTCGGTCAAGGGGGAATCATCGGTGCGACCCTGACATTGATCGCAACCGTTGTCCCTTCTTTAATTTTAAAAATTTTACTGATGAACTTTTTAGTCAAACATAAAAACTCACCACGCGTTAAGCGCTTGGCATTATACATTAAGCCGGCAATCGCCGTCCTTTTAGGCGTCATCATGATACAAAACTTCACTGTTGCATTTGAAACAATCGGCATTTTTCATTTGATTATTTTAACGCTTAGCGCATGGTATTTTTTAGAAAAGAAGAAGACGCATCCATCTTTGGTGATTCTAGGTGCACTTATTTATGGTGGCGTGATGGGGATGTTTGGATAAAACAAAGGATAAGCTTCAACTTCAACGATATAACCCCCTACATAAGTTTCTTTACGTTGGATCAACAGTTGCCTAACAATATTTTAGCATCAGCCAGGATATAAGCTATTTTATATAAATAAAGACAAAGATATGAATATTTTTTATGTATGACTTTGTTTCATATTTTTGTCATCATGAGTTATAACTAGCCCACATTTGACGTGAGCACTGAGCACTAAATAGTTCAACGACGAAAAAAGCTTATGCGTATTAAAAAATGAAAGCCAACGCATCTTAAAAATTAACAGGAGTGATGAAGAATGAATTTAGTAGCAGACAATATTTTAAATGTTATCAAACGCAGCGCAAGACGAATTGAACAGGATAATGAGCAAGGCTTTTTCGTGACACAAGATCTATTAAACAAGGCGCTTTTCCTAACGAAAACGCCTTATTGAAAATCTTGTATTTACGCACCAAAGAGCTTCATTCTAAATGGGATGGTGGTCGTGTTCAGAACTG
>WRKJ01000001.1 GCA_009778135.1 Defluviitaleaceae bacterium | reverse complement strand
CTTCAGCTACTGCATTATCAAGTGGTGTCCCCTTAGCACTTAATGAGCGTTTGATATCAAAGGTTTCAAGCATGTCATCAATGATTTGATTTTTGAAATCGAATAAGGAAGAAAACTTACGCCATCTCCCTCTTCTAAGAACCGTACATGATAGTTTCCCATCATACGGCTCAAGCAGTTTTTTCACTCTCACGAGCGGCAATTGTTAGCCAAATTTTCAATTTCCTCTTGATAAAATACGATTGGTCGATGAATGGATGTTTGGAAATTTTCAGATTTGGATGACGAATAATCGGTATTGATTTTAAATTGATGAGTTCGTTTTGTTCAGTTTTGAAGACCCAACGTTTTGAACCCTTTGATTTCCAATATTTATTTAATCGCCACCATCTCCCTTTTCTTCGGTGGCGGTGTAACGCCCATTTTTGAAGAAGTAAATAGATGGTGTTGTTAACGTATGAAAACACATAACTTGCGACCGTGTGGCGATGGTAATTTGACCAACCCCTGATAACTTGGTTTAATCTGATAATAAGTTCATCTTGGGTGCTAGCTTTCCCTTCTTTGAGTATGATTGTGCTACATTTGTTAATCACACTTTTGATGGATTCCTTTGATGGTTTAATAATTAATTTTCCTTTAAACTTTCGGAATGTCCATCCTAGAAAATCAAAGCCTTCTTCAATGTGTGCAATGATCGTTTTTTCTTCTGATAAAGTTAAGCCACGTGCATTTAGGAATTCACTTACGACTTCTTTAACTTCAAGTGCTATTTCTCTCGTTTTTGCCGTGATGATAAAATCATCAGCATATCTCACTAAATTAACTTTAGTTTTAGCGCGATAATGGTTCTCAATGTTCCCTTTAGAATTGCGGTGGTATTTGTCTTGAATGACTTTTTCAAGTCCATCAAGCGCCATGTTTGCATAAATGCTTGAAATCGCACCACCCTGTGGTGTCCCTGAATCGGTTTGAAATAGTTTTTCTTGATAAATAAAGCCAGACTTTAGAAATTGCCTCATAATCTGCTTATCCATTGGGATATTAGCCAATAGCCATTCATGATTAATGTTGTCAAAACAACCCTTGATGTCACCTTCTAGTATCCAGACAGGCGACACTTTTCTTGCCAACACATTGAATATTTGTTCGCAAGCGTCTTTAGCACTTCGATATTTTCTAAAACCAAATGATACTGTATCTGCTGTTGTTTCAGCGATTGGTTCTAGTGCTAGTGCATAAAGGGTCTGCATACAGCGGTCATACATCGTCGGTATACCTAGCGGACGTTTCTTGTTTTTACCTTTTTTGGCAATGTACACACGTCTTAGCGGTTTTGCTCTATAATTCTTAATATTTAGGGATAATGCACCTTTCATTTTTGAAGCTGAAGTCGACCATAATTCTTTATCTACTCCAGAGGTATTTTTGCCTTTGTTTGTTGTTACTTTTTTCACGGCGTATACTTTGGCGTAAAACGAATGCGTTAATAAATATTGTAATCTTTTAACCGTATTTTCATCATTGTTAATCATTGCCTTGGCGATTCGGGTTTGTAGTCTATTAACTTGGTGTTCAATGTGATCCCAGTTTAAAGTATCCCATTGATGGGTTAACTTCTGAGTGTCTTTTAGCTTCTCAGTTTTAACTGTCGTTGAATGACTAAAATTCATAGATTTACAATTCCTTTCCTGCCAAAAACTACCATAGAATAAGTCTGCACCCTTTCAGGTTAGGGCAAATTTTGAACCCTTATCTGGCATCATTACAACGTCAGCATTCGCTTTTTATTCTCGTCTTCTACCCGCTATGCCATTTCGCTCCTTGCGGTTAGATACCTCTTTTAGAGGAGCATATCGGGCTTACCAAGTTCCGCTTAATGTATAATTGTGAATGTCTTAGGAGCCACCTTTAAACCGAGAGTGCATAATCCATTCGCATCGGCTAGCACAATCTACCTTTGCTTGACTCTGTACCTTTTGGTCAAAGCGTATCAGCCTTATTTCGCTTTCTCCGAGTAACGATTCATACGGTGATTCACTTTACGTTCTCCATAACATTCTTACTCTAGCAGTTAATTCCAAATTAGGCTATCAGAATTCCCACATTGTCTCATGAGCTTCTAACCCAGGCGTTACCATCTACGCTAGTCATGATAGAGTTACCCCGAATGGATAGGGTAGCCTTTCGGCAATACATTAGGCGACTTCTTGTCGCACTTCACTGCCGCGATCCGTATGGAAAATCTCAATGGCACTAAGTGGTCCATCAATCCTGTTGAAAGCTTGTTTAACAAGCAGTGCATCTTTATGAGCACCTGCTGAATAACCAATAATTTCACGGTTAGATAAATCAAGGAGCAGACAAATATAATGCCAAGTGTTCGCTACTCGCACATATGTTAAATCGCTTACTACAACTTCTCTGCTGTTTCGTTCGTTAAACTCACGATTGACTTTGTTTGGGACTGCTTCTTCATTTACACACGTGTTCTTTGGCTTGTGTTGCTTGA